>NZ_RZSC01000212.1:0-8552 GCF_003998155.1 Mesorhizobium sp. M1E.F.Ca.ET.063.01.1.1 | reverse complement strand
GGCGTTTCCACGGCAGCGTCGTCCAGCGTGATCAGTACCTTGGCGTGGGTGCCGCGGTTTGCCAGCCGGATGGCGCCGGCCGAACGCCCGCGATGTGCGGCCACGGCTGCATCCTCCAGCTTCTCGGCTCGTTGCTTGAGCTGCCTGGTTTTCACCGTGAGCAGATCGCTGCCCGAATTGATGCCGATATTGTTGAGCTTGGCGGCCTGCTTGCGTAACTGCTGGGCGACCTTCATGTCGCGCTCGAACCGGCGCGCCGTCGAGGCGTCGGCCTTGTCGAGCGCTTGCCTGGCGCGCGAATAGGGCAGCGCGAATACCGGCGATTCTTCCGGGCGCAGGAACAGGGTGCGGTTGGTGGTGGCATCGAGGAAGGCGCGATCGTGGCTGGCGATGATCGCCGGCACCTCGCGCGGCAGCGCGTTGAGCCAGGTTTCCAGCAGGCCGATCTTGACAAGGTCGAGGTGGTTGGTCGGCTCGTCAAGCAGGAGCACGTCCGGATCGGTAACCCAGACGCGGGCGATCAGCGCCAGCCGCTGCCAGCCGCCGCTCAAGGCGCGCATCGGCCGGCCGCGCATATCCTCGGGCACGTCGAGCGAATCCAGCACCACGTCAACGCGCCAGTGTTCGCTGTCGCGCTGTTCGGGCGGCAAGACATCGGCGACCACTTGATGGAAGCCACGGTCGAGCAGCGCCTCGGGGACGGATTGCTCGACATGGCCGACGCGCAGGCCGCGCGATCGGGTAATGTCGCCGGTCGTGGCGTCCAACTCACCGGCCAGGCATTTGAGAAGCGTGGATTTGCCGCGGCCGTTGGCGGCGACGATGCCGAGCCGATCGCCGGCGCCGATGGTGAGATCGAGATTGGAAAAGAGCGGCGCACTCATGGTGACGCCGAGGGATTTGAGGCTGATCAGGGCCATATCGATTTCTCTGGTCTTGCCGGAGCGCGGCTCAATGCACTTTGACGGTGCGCCGGCAGGCCATCAGGCCAAACTCAGCGGCACCACGAAGGGCAGACCAAAAAATCGAAGCGGGGAAAATTCCCGGACCGTCCTGGTCAGCCCTGCAAGCAAGCTCGCAGGGCACAGACAGGGCCGCGCTGACGGTGGTGATCGATAGACACGCAGCCCTCCTTTCCAGACGTTCGAGTATGGGCAGGGGTTACACCAAAGGCGTGGCCGATGGCAAGGGCGCAGCCTGGGGCAGCGATTTGGCCCGTCTCGGAAAAGGGTCGAGAACGAGCATGCAGCCGGCAATGATCGCGACCGCGCCAAAACCCTGGACGAGCGAGAGCGGCTCCTTGAGCAGCATCGTGCCGACCAGGACCGCGACCACCGTCACCGCGAATTCGACGCTGATCGTCCTGGTGGCGCCGATGCTCGCGACGAGACGGAAATAGACGACATAGGTCAGCGCGCTCATCACGCAGCTCAGGATGGCGAGATAGAGGAGATCGACGGCGCGCGGCATTGCCGGCACCGGTACGAAGAACAACAAGGGCAACGTCATCAGCCCGCCGAAAAGGAAAGCCGCGCTGGTGCCCGGCCGAGCGGAGGTGGCGGCTCCCATAGTTGCTGCCGAAGGCCGCCGAAAACGAGCTGAACAGCGAAGCGGCGCAACCGATGAGGAAAGACGGCGTCACCGGGACTGCCGGGAAGCCGACCAGAAGCCCGATGCCGGCTGCACCGACCACCAGCCCCGACAGTCCGCGCAGCGTGATGCGCTCCAGGCCCCATAGCTGGCCGAGGATCATTGAAAAGAGCGGGATGGCGGCGACGAGGATGGCGGCCATTGCGGTGCCGATACGCGGCGTGGCGAAGGAAAGCCCGATCAGCTGGGCGGCGACCGTGGTGGCACCGACCGCCGCGAAGTGGCGCCAGCCGGCGCTGAAGTCGAGCCGCCGGCGCGTGGCCATCGCCAGCAGGAACAGCGCGCCGCCGGCGATCAAGGCACGCAACGTCACCGCGCCGATCCAGCCGAAGGCCTGAACCGTTTTCAACAGGACAAGAAAGGACAGCCCCCAGGTTAGGGCCAGGAAGACATAGGACGCGATGTCTCTGGGTTTCATGGTCGGCGGGGGCGGGATTGAAGAGCGAAGGCGGAACCGTCGCCTAGCGTTTGCGCGTGCGCATGGCAAGCGGAGGCTGATGGGCCAGCTTCCTTCCCGCCTAGTGGCGTAGCGATGTCGTTACTGCCCTGGGCGCCCCGTCTTGCTCGGCCGCCGTTTCTGACGGCGCTCGTCAGCCGGATCCTCGTAAGAACCGATGCCTGAGCGTTGGCGCACGATGGGCTTGTCGTCGCGCGCTTCGGTTCTGCCGGCATTCGCCTCCGGCGAGACCGGCCGTGGCTTGGCCGGCACTTTTCCTTCGACGGGTTTCTCCGTGCGGCGCACGGTCATCTCGTCGAGCGAGTTCTTTCGGAACAGAGGCTTGGTGCGGTCGCCGGGAATGCCGAAATCGGAGCCATGCGCTTCCTGCGCCGACTGTCTCTTGAACAGCGAGCGCGAGACGGCGCCGGCCGGCGTCGGCATGTCGGTGCCCGGACCCATATCGTCGATCGACGGCTTGGCGAAGAGCGGCTTCTTCACCGGCTCGGCGCCGTCTGCGCCCATCTTGTCGAGATGCGGCTTGCGGAACATGTTGGGGCGGGCCGCCCTGGCCGCTTCCTCGGCGGCGCGTGCTTCGTCGAGCCTGCGGAAGCGCTCCTGTTCCTCGGCCGTACGGTGCCTGGCCACGCCCTTGTTGTGCCTGCCCTTCTCGCGGCCAGAGGCGGGACTTTGGCTTTCCACCTCGCGCGCCAGCGGGTCGTCGGAGATCGCAAGCTCCATCTCGCGCAGCCGCTTGATCTCGTCGCGGACACGGGCGGCCTTCTCGAAGTCGAGATTGGCGGCGGCGTCGCGCATCTGCCTGTCGAGCGCCTCGAGATGGGTTTTCAGATTGTTGCCGATCATGGCCCCGGCATCGTCGGTGAACTGCGAGATGTCGGCGCGCACGTGATCCTTCTCGTAGACCGAGTCCAGGATGTCGGCGATGCGCGACTTGACCGATTCCGGCGTGATGCCGTTGGCCGCGTTCCACTCCATCTGCTTCTCGCGGCGGCGGTTGGTCTCCGCCATCGCCCGTTCCATCGAGCCGGTGATCTGGTCGGCGTAGAGAATGACCTTGCCGTCGACGTTGCGGGCGGCGCGGCCGATGGTCTGGATCAGCGAGGTTTCCGAACGCAGGAAACCTTCCTTGTCGGCGTCGAGGATGGCGACGAAGCCGCATTCGGGAATGTCGAGGCCTTCGCGCAGCAGGTTGATGCCGACCAGCACGTCGAAGGCGCCGAGGCGCAGGTCGCGCAGGATCTCGATGCGCTCCAGCGTGTCGATGTCGGAGTGCATGTAGCGGACACGGATGCCGTTCTCATGCAGGTATTCGGTAAGGTCCTCGGCCATGCGCTTGGTGAGCACCGTGACCAGCGTGCGATAGCCCAGCCTGGTGGTCTCGCGGATCTCGCCGACGACGTCGTCGACCTGGCTCTTGGCCGGGCGTACCTCGACCGGCGGGTCGATCAGGCCGGTCGGGCGGATAACTTGCTCGGCGAAGACGCCGCCGGACTGCTCCAACTCCCAGCCGCCCGGCGTCGCCGAGACGGCGACCGACAGCGGGCGCATGGCGTCCCATTCCTCGAAGCGCAGCGGCCGGTTGTCCATGCAGGAGGGCAGGCGGAAGCCATACTCAGCCAGCGTCGCCTTGCGGCGGAAGTCGCCGCGATACATGCCTCCGATCTGCGGCACGGTGACGTGGCTTTCGTCGATGAAGATCAGCGCATTGTCCGGCACATATTCGAACAAAGTCGGTGGCGGCTCGCCCGGCTGACGTCCGGTGAGATAGCGCGAATAGTTCTCGATGCCGGCGCAGGAGCCGGTCGCTTCCAGCATCTCGAGATCGAAGCGCGTGCGCTGCTCGAGCCGTTGCGCTTCCAGCAAACGGCCAGCCTTTTCAAGCTCTTGCAGGCGGTGCTGCAATTCTTCCTTGATCGACTTGATGGCCTGATTCAAGGTCGGGCGCGGCGTCACATAGTGCGAATTGGCGTAGATCTTGACGCTCTTCAATTCGCCGGTCTTCTGGCCGGTCAGCGGGTCGAACTCGGTGATGGCCTCGATCTCGTCGCCGAACATCGAGATGCGCCAGGCGCGGTCTTCCAGGTGGGCGGGAAAGATCTCGATCGTGTCGCCGCGCACGCGGAACGAGCCGCGCACGAAGTTGACGTCCTGGCGCTTGTATTGCTGGGCGACGAGATCGGCGAGCAGAGCGCGCTGGTCGAGCCGGTCGCCGACCTGCATCTGGAAGGTCATCGCCGTATAGGTTTCGACCGAGCCGATACCGTAGATGCAGGACACCGAGGCGACGATGATAACGTCGTCGCGCTCCAGCAGCGAGCGCGTCGCCGAGTGGCGCATGCGGTCGATCTGCTCGTTGATCGAGGATTCCTTCTCGATATAGGTGTCGGTGCGCGGGACGTAGGCCTCCGGCTGGTAGTAGTCGTAGTAGGAGACGAAATACTCGACCGCGTTTTCCGGGAAGAATTTCTTGAACTCGGCGTAGAGCTGCGCGGCCAGCGTCTTGTTGGGCGCGAGAATCAGGGCGGGGCGCTGCGTCTCCTCGATCACCTTGGCCATGGTGAAGGTTTTGCCCGAGCCAGTGACGCCGAGCAGCACCTGGGTGCGGTCGCTCTGGTCGACGCCTTCGACGAGGTCCTTGATGGCGGTCGGCTGGTCGCCGGCCGGCTCGAAATCCGAGACCATCTTGATGGCGATGCCGCCTTCCGACTTTTCCGGCCGGGCCGGGCGGTGGGGCGTCCAAAGCTGGCCGTCCTTGTGCAGCGGATTGCCGGATTCGATCAGCGCCGACAACGCTGCGACAGTGGCGGTCACACCACTCGACGAGACCGACTCGGCGTCCTCCAGGCTGATGTCGAGGCCGGCCACCGGGTTGAGGCCGGCGGCCGCGCGTTCCTTCGCCGAGGCTGCACCGCCCATCGAGGTGCCGCGCGCCGTGCGGCCGGGCGCGGACGAGCGTTCGGGGATCTTCTTCGGCGCTTTTGCCTTCGGCTGCTTCTCCGCCTCGCGCTCGATCTGTCCAGCCCAATCGGAGATCGAGCCGGTCAGCGGCGCGCCGGAGAATTCGCTCTGCGGCGCTTCGGCAAAACCACCGGGCTTCAACGGCTCGGCGGCGTCGAGGAATTCGGTCAGTGGGCTGCGCCGTTTCGGCGCGCCATCTTGCGCCGGCGAGGGCGTTTTCTTGTCGGTGCGTTTGGCCATGGCCCGAATATGGGAGGACTCGGCCAAAATGGAAAGAGCGGAGTGAAAGGGCGGGTGCGCCCTGCGGACGCTGCTGACAGAAGGCTGTCAGGAGGCATGTCGCGCCCGCCGCTTCGCCTCAATTGAACCACAGCGCGAAAATCAAGAATCCGGCACCGCCGAACTCGCGCTGGATCTGGTCGAAATCGTCGCTGGTCAGGATTTTTCCGCTCTCGACATAGGGCGCGATGGCTGGACCGGTGATCGACAGGACGAGGTCGAAGGGTTTCGGCTCGTCGAAGAAACGCTTCATGTTGATGCCCTTGCCGGCGATGCGGAAATGCGGCAGCAGCACGCGGCCTTCCAGAAGATCCTCGGCCATGGTCAAAGTGGCGAGCCAAGCCGTCACCTGCTCCTCGCCGACTTCGAGGCCGGTGAGTGGGTTGACGCCCTTCTGCTGTGGCCCCGGCAGCCATTCGCGGTCGTTGTCGGTTTCGGCGAGGATCGCTTTCCAGTCTTCGCGCGAAAGCCGGATCATCTCCAGCAGATGCCTGCGCGCCGCCTGGCGGCGCTCCGGCTCGACCACCGGCCAGTTGACGAGATGCACCAGCGAAATGAAGTCGGCGAAGCGCCATTCAGAAGAAAAGATGTTGCCGCTCATACCGCCGTCCGGCGGCACCAGCGTGTCCTGCAGCGGCAGTTTCGCGCGCGGGAACAGCATGTGGAAGGAACCGTCGAACATGGTCCTGAAATCATGCGCCAGCCAGAAATCGGCCTGGGCCATCAGGAACTCGGCGTAACCTTGCAGCCAATAGCCGTCGGCGCGGTCGAAGCGGAAGGCGAGCGAGGGCGCGGCAGCGCTCGCGTCGACACTGCCGCGCGAGAGCGAGGCCATGATCGCGGCGATACTCTCGTCCGGCGCGATGTTGCCGTCCTCATTGAGATCGATGCCGGCACGGGTGAGGTCGACCACCATGCCGATATCGGCACCGGCCGGCACGGAGCCCAGCGTGGTGGCGGATTTCTCCAGCTGGTCGCGGAAGGCGACCAGGATGGCGCGGAATTCTTCATAGGTCAGCGGCTGCGGGTTGGGGTTGTCCGGCACCGGCAGCCGCATCAGGGGCAGCATGAAGGATTGCGGACTCTCGAAACCGTGGCGGTGGAGGCCACTGGCCAGAATCTCCAGCGCGGTGAAGAATTCGCCGGCGCCGGCTGCGTAGGCCGCTGCCGGGTCGCCCGATGCGGATGCCTCCAGGGTCGACAACGAACTGTTCCGCTCCGAAACGTTTTTCGCCTCGAACAGCATCTTTGCTGCGCCCGGCATTTCCGCGGCGACTGACGAGATCGGCAGGCAAAGGCACAAGGCGGCCGCCATAAGACAGACTATGCGCGTCATCGTCATCCTCCCACCGACGTTGCAGCGAACATACACTTTTTTGGCCCATGGCGCCTGCCTGGCCGGACTGGACTTGCATCCGGCGTCAACCGACCCGCCACTCAATGAGGCCGGCTTCAACCCGTTCGCGGAACGGTCTACACACGTGGCAAACGATTGGGCATGGCGTGTCGAACTATCCGCTCTCCTACAAATTGTCGTGGCTGCCGCGCTTCCTGAAGCCGTCGCTTGGCGGTGACACGAACGGTTTCGCTGCGCCGGCGGCGAGCCTGATGGATCCGCCACCGGCGCGGACGGTGCGGCTTGCCTTCATCGGCGACCTTTCGGCGGTCGCCAACCGCACGGCGCCGGAGTGCGATCCTGCGATCGCGGCGCTGCTTGCCTCCGCCGATCTCGTGATAGGCAATTGCGAAAGCCCGATCGTCGAGCGGCCGAGCGCGGTGATGGGCACGCGGCTCGGCACCCATCACGCGATGACCGAACGCTTCCTGGCGGACGCGCTGACAGCCGTCGGCATCGCACGCGACAGGTTGGTGCTGTCGCTCGCCAACAATCATGTCCTCGACCAAGGCACTGCCGGCTTCGAGGAGACGGTCGCGGCGCTGAAGCGGCTCGGCATACGCACAATCGGCACCAGTGCTGGCGGGCCGGTCCAGCGCCATGCCGCCGGGTTGCTGACGATCGGCTTCGCCGCCTTCACGCTTTGGCGCAATGCTGACGAGCCCGAATTTCGAGCACGGGTTTCCATGGCGAGCGATCCGGCGGAATGGCCGCGCGAGGCGATCGCCGATGTCGACCTGCTTTGCGCCGTGCCGCATTGGGACTGGGAATTCCGGCATTTTCCGAGACAGCCGACCCGGGTGCTGGCGCGGCGGCTGGCGGGCCATGGCGTCCGGCTGGTCGCCGGGCACCACGCCCATGTCGTTCAGCCGGTCGATCGGTTCGGCGACAGCATCGTCGCCTACGGCCTCGGCGATTTCCTCGGCACGGCCTTCGTCAAACAACCATGGCCGGGCCGCATCGGCTCGATCCTCGCCGTCGACTTCAGCGCCGATGCCGCCACGCGCGGCATGATCGCCGCTTACCGATTGCATTTCTTCATGCGGCTCGGCGCCGGCGGCCATGAGCGGCTGGTGCCGGTGGAAGCGCTGGACGGGGCGATGAAACGCCGGGTCGCGGCTCGGCTGAAGGCTGTCTTTCCAGATCAGCCGGGCTAACCGCCGACCGCTGGCGACTTTCGCGCAAAAGCCGCTATCATGAGCGATGTCTTAGCGGCGGCCGGGGGTGGCCATGGAAGCAGCGGATTTCATGCCGAGCGAAGCGGTGATCGCCGGCATCAGGCACAACATCGAGGCCTATGAAGCGAAGCGGGCGTCGGCCCAGAAACAGGTGCGCTGGCGGGTGCCGCTGTTTGTCGGCCTGGTGATTGTTTTCGTCGTGCTCACCGCCTGGCTGTTCAACAGCGCCGCCGACCCCAACGAACAGTGGCTCTCGACGCCGCACGTCTTTCTCTACCTTGGCGGCTTCATCGTTGCGGTGCTGCTCTATTTCCAGGCGCTGAGGCCGGCGACCCGGCTGCAGCAATCCTTCCGCGATACACTGCTGCCGATGATCTTCGGCTTCGTGCGCGATGTCCGCTACCAGCACGGCGTGCGGCCGAATTCCTTCGACAGGATGCCGCGCGAAACGGTCGGCGCTTTCAATAGGCAAAGTTTCGACGACACGATCTCGGGACGCTACGAGGATTTTCCCTTCGAGCTTTACGAGGCGAAGCTTTGGGAAGGCTCCGGCAAGAGCGAGACGACCGCCTTCAAGGGCGTCATCGTCGCCTTCGAAACCAGCGTGCCCGGGAACGGCTCGATGGTTTCGAAG
>NZ_RZSC01000211.1:0-8565 GCF_003998155.1 Mesorhizobium sp. M1E.F.Ca.ET.063.01.1.1 | reverse complement strand
GTGCTCCAAGCCGGCGCCGCCTATGAGGCGACGCTGCCCTGGCCGTCGGGTGCTGCCTGACGGGCTGCCCCGCCTGGCTTGCACCGGCGCCAACTCCATGCATTGATCGCGCTCCGCCGCGTCGGCGCCATCCTGTTCGAGGGAAGATCATGTCGCTGGAACTCTACGCCACCTATGTCGTCGCCTGCATCGTCATCGTCCTGGTGCCTGGCCCGACGGTCACGCTGATCATCGCCAACAGCATGCGCCACGGCTCGCGCGCCGGGCTTGCCAATGTCGCGGGCACCCAGGCCGGCCTTGCGATCATGATCGCCATCGTCGGCATCGGCCTCAACACGCTGATCGCCGGCATGGGCCACTGGTTCGAATGGGTGCGGCTGATCGGCGCCGCCTACCTGATCTGGATGGGCGTGCAGATGTTTCGCGCCAAAGGCACCCTGAACCCCGACGGGTCGGCCAGAAAACCGCGCGGCGGCTTCTTCCTGCAGGGTTTCCTAGTGGCGATCTCCAATCCGAAGACGCTTGTCTTCTTCGGCGCCTTCTTCCCGCAGTTCATCGCCCCGCAGGGCAATTACACGCTGCAGATCGTGGTCATGGGCCTCACCGCCATGGTCTTCGCCGCCATGTCGGATTCGACCTACGCGCTCGCCGCCGGCCGCGCCGGACGACTGCTGTCCGCCAGCCGCGTCAAGTTGATGTCCAAGATCAGCGGCAGCTTCCTGGTCGGCGGCGGGCTTTGGCTGGCGTTCTCGAAGGCGAAGTGAAGCGCCCCCTCCTCCTTCTCCCCTTGGTGGGAGAAGGTGGCGGCGAAGCGGCCGGATGAGGGGTGCTGGACGGAGTGAGGCGTTGAGTTTCTTCCAACACCCCTCATCCGTCTCGGCGCTTCGCGCCGATCCACCTTCCCCCCACAAGGGGGGAAGGAAAAGGCGCTACAGCCGCCCCAACCTCTCCACCAGCAGCGCGAAGAAGGCGTCGTGGTCAATGTCACGCATCACCATGGCGTTCTTCTCCCGCTTGCTGACGTCCCACCAGTCGATCACCGTCATGCCCATGGTGAGCTCGGAGGTCGTTTCGACGCTGACGTTGCAGCGGCGGCCTTTGAACAGCTCGGGCTTGACGAGATAGGCGATCACGCACGGGTCGTGCAGCGGCCCGCCGTCGGTGCCATATTTCTCCTCGTCGAAACGCTCGAAGAACTCCAGCATCTCGGCGGTCGCGGTGCCAACCTTGGTTCCGAGTTGCCGGAAGGCCTGCGTGCGCTTGGCCGTGGTCAGCGCCTTGTGGGTGACGTCGAGCGGCATCATCACGATCGGAATGCCCGACTTGAACACCACGTCGGCCGCCTGCGGGTCGACATAGATGTTGAATTCGGCGGCGGGCGTGACGTTGCCGCCCTCGAAGAAACCGCCGCCCATCAGCACGATCTCCTTGATGCGCGGCGCGATGCGCGGCTCGCGGATCAGCGCCAGGGCGATATTGGTGAGCGGCCCGAGCGGACAGAGCGTGATCGTGCCGCTTTCCTCGCGCATCAGCGTCTCGACGATGAAATCGACCGCATACTTTTCCTGCAGCGGCATCGTCGGTTCCGGCAATTGCGGCCCGTTGAGGCCGGTCTTGCCATGCACTTCCTCGGCGGTGACGAGCGCGCGCGCCAGCGGACGGATGGCGCCGGCATAGACCTTGACGTCGGGTCGGCCGGCGAGCTCGCAGATCTTGCGGGCATTTTTCTCGGTGAGCTTCAGCGGCACGTTGCCGGCAACGGCGGTGATGCCGACGACCTCCAGCTCGGAGCTGCCAAGCGCCAGCAATATGGCGACGGCATCGTCCTGGCCGGGATCCGTGTCGATGATGATCTTTCGTGACTGGGGCATTTCAATTCCTTTTTGGGGAGTCTTTTTGGGCGGGGTTTTGATGGCTTGAACTTGTTCGCGCGGCGGACCATATCAAGACCACCGGGAAAAATGCCATCTGGGTTTTTCCAGTTTGTGTCGCTCTTGAGAGGACAGTGTAACAATGAGTCGAATGACGCCCTTCTCCAGCCCGCTTCTTCTGGGCTTCGACGCCATGGAAAAGACGCTCGAGCGTCTGGCGAAGTCGGGCGACAGCTATCCCCCGTATAATATCGAGCGCCTGGGCGCCGCGGACGGCAAGGCCGAAAGGCTGCGCATTACGCTCGCCGTGGCGGGCTTCGCCGAAGGCGACCTCGATGTCACCACGGAGGAAAACCAGCTGATCGTGCGCGGCCGCCAGACCGACGATACCGAGCGCGAATTCCTCCACCGCGGCATCGCCGCGCGCCAGTTCCAGCGCTGCTTCGTGCTGGCCGACGGCATGCGGGTGATCGGCGCGGAGCTGAAGAACGGTCTCCTGTCGGTCGACCTCGACCGGCCCGAGGCCGAACGGCTGGTACGGAAAATAAACATATCGGTGAAAGACTGATCTTCGCCGATGGCTCTATGCGGGAACGGCCTGACTGGCGTTCTCGCGGCAAGGAGGCTTGAAATGACCAGAACTGACGAAACTGCGACCATGACCAGCGGCGAATTCGCTCATTTGGGCGAAGGTTCGGTCGCTTACCTGAGGAAAGTATCGAGCGACGATCTGCGCGGCCGCTTCCCTGGCCTCGACGAAATCGCGCCCGGTCTGGAGTTGTGGGCGCTGTTTGCCGCCAACGGCCAGCCGATCCTGCTTTCCGATGCCCGTGACCGGGCGCTGGCGGGTGCGCTGGAGAACGATCTGACCACGGTCGCCATTCACTGACCCTGGTCCTTGCCTGGATTGAACAGGGCCGCTCTCGGCGGCCTTCCAAGGTTTGGATCCCAAAAAGCTGGGTTTAGCTAAGAAAGCTGGGCTTTACCTCGAAGCTTCAGGCCGCGTGCGAGGCCTGCGTATCCGACAGAAGCGCGTGGATTGCCACGGCGTCGCGCGTTCCCCTGATCTTGGCTACCGTATCGGCGTCGCGCAGCACGCGCGCGATGCGCGACAGCGCCTTGAGATGGTCGGCGCCGGCGCCTTCGGGCGCAAGCAGCAGAAACACCAGATCGACCGGCTGATCGTCGAGCGCCTCGAAATCCACCGGCGTCTCCAGCCGGGCGAAGACGCCGGCGATCCGCTTGACCCCTGCGAGCTTGCCATGCGGAATGGCAATGCCGTTGCCGACACCGGTTGAACCCAGCCGCTCGCGCTGCAGGATCGTGTCGAACACCTCCCGCTCCGGAATCCCTGAAATCGCCGCCGCCCTCTCCGACAGCAATTGCAGAAGTTGTTTTTTGGAATTCGCCTTCAACGCCGGCATGATAGCCGAGACGCTGATGAGATCGCTGAGATCCATGCTTGAAAAATCCCTTGCTCGCCTGCCGCGCCAGTCGTCCCCCTCGCGCGGCCGGCTTTCTTAACCCTGCGCGACTTTGGTCGTCGACGGATCGATCCAGCCGATGTTTCCATCCGGCCGGCGGTAGACGATATTGACATGGTCGTTTCCGGCGTTGCGGAAAACGAAAACCGGGCTGTCCTTGGTATCGAGCTCGATGACGGCTGACGCCACCGACATGGTGCGGAGAGTCACCGTCGATTCGGCGACGATGGCCGGAGCGAAGTCTTCCGGGATTTCCTCATCGTCGTCGGCGAGCGGCTCCATCACGGTGTAGGCGATATCGGTGGATTCGCCATTGCCATTGCTGGAACTGTGCGACTTCAGCCGGCGCTTGTAGCGCCTGAGCCGTGTTTCGAGGCGATCGGCGGCCGCCTCGAAGGCAAGCGTGGGATCCTGGGCGTCGCCGGTCGCCTGCAGCGAGGCACCGGAATCGAGACGGATCATGCAGTCGGCCGAGAAGCGCGACCCCGCCTTGATGACCGTTACATGTCCTGAAAAACCCCGATCGAAATATTTTTCGATCGCTTCGTTGACACGATCGTTGATGCGCGTGCGGAACGCATCGCCGATGTCCATGTGTTTTCCCGAAATGCGCAGATTCATCTGAAAACTGACCTTCCTTGCTCAGGCTTCAAACTGTCCCGAGTTTATACCCGTGGTGCGCGCGCACAAGCTTTGCGGCGGCACGCGCGCCGATTTTAGACCCGAACTTTCCGGTTGATCACAAGTCGCCTTCTGGCCGTCCGAGGCCTTCGCTTTGACGGACCCATCCGCGAGCGGGCATCACGGCCCGGCTCATGCGGGCGGGCTTCTAGACACTTCATTGCAGCTTGTCAATGAAGCATGAAAACTGTGGAAATCCGCCCGTTCCCCAAGCTCAGCACCAATTAGGTCAGGCCGGCTGAGTGTCAACTGCCCCTAGCGCCCGGCGTTGGCCAGCGCCCGCTTTTCCCGGCGGCGCTGCACCGAGGAAGGGATGTTCATGCCCTCCCGGTACTTGGCGACGGTGCGGCGGGCGATGTCGACGCCGCTTTCCCTCAGCATGTCGACGATGGCGTCGTCGGACAGCACGTCGGCGGGCTTTTCCTCGTCGATCAGCTGCTTGATGCGGTCGCGCACGGCTTCCGAGGAATGGGCTTCGCCGCCCTCCGCGGAGGCGATCGAAGCGGTGAAGAAATAGCGCAGTTCGAAGACGCCGCGCGGCGTCAGCATATATTTGTTGGCGGTGACGCGGCTGACCGTCGATTCATGCATGCCGATCGCGTCGGCCACGGTGCGCAGGTTAAGCGGCTTGAGATGCCGCACGCCATGGACAAGGAACGCGTCCTGTTGGCGCACGATTTCCGAGGCCACCTTGAGAATGGTCTTCGCCCGCTGGTCGAGGCTGCGCGTCAGCCAGTTGGCGTTCTGCAAGCATTCGGCCAGAAACTCCTTTTCCGCCTGGTCCCTGGCGTGGCTGGAAACCCGAGCGAAATAGACGTGGTCGACCAGAACGCGCGGCAGCGTGTCGGGATTGAGCTCCACCGCCCAGCTCCCGTCGGCAGCCGCCCGCACCTCGACATCGGCGACGATGGCGTCGCTCGCGCCGCCCGAAAAGGCGGTACCGGGCCGCGGATCGAGCGCTCGGATCTCGGCCAGCATGTCGAGAAGATCCTCCTCGTCGACGCCGCAGATACGCTTCAGCGTCTGGAAGTCCCGTCGCGCGAGCAGCTCCAGATTGGCGACCAGCGCCTTCATCGCCGGATCGAGCCGGTCGCGCACGGCAAGCTGCAGCGACAGGCATTCGGCCAGGTCGCGGGCAAACAGGCCGGCGGGCTCGAAAGTCTGGCAGACCGTGAGCACGCGTGAAACCGCCGCCTCGTCCGCGCCAAGCCGCGCGGCGATTTCGTCCAGGTCGGCGCGCAGATAGCCGGCCTCGTCGAGGCTGTCGGCAAGCTCGCCCGCAATCAGGCGTTCGGCAGGGTTGGGGAAGGCAAGCGCGATCTGCTCGCCGACATGCTCGCGCAGCGTCACGACGGTCGCGGCCATCTCGCCGACATCGAAACCCTCCGACGAGGCGCCGCCGGCACTGCCCCCCGAAGCCGACTTCCATTGCGCCGAAAGGTCCGGCCCCAGCTTTTCGCTTGTTCCGGGATCGTCGGGAAACAGGTTCTCCAGCGAAGAGTCGAGCTTTTCCGAGATCGCCTCGGCGCTCCATTCCGTCTCGCCTTCGAACCAGTCGTCCCCGGCAGCGGGTTCCGGAGCGGTCTCGCTCTTCTGCGGCAGGTCGCCGCCCGTTTCATCCTGCGGCTCGGCCCGCTCCAGCAATGGATTGCGCTCGATCTCCTCGTCGATGAAGCGTTCGAGCTCGACATGGGTGAGCTGCAGCAGCCGGATCGACTGCATCAGCTGGGGCGTCATCACCAGCGACTGGGACTGTCTGAGCTGCAGTTTGGCCGCCAGCGCCATGGTTGGATTCAAACGCCTCGTCTACGCTTCGAACTATGGTTTTTCGGTCGGCCATAGAAACTGGCCCGGCTTTTGCTTGTCAAGGCAAACGCTAGCATCCCCGGCTTACCGGAGCGTTATCCGGTGCCGGAACCGTCAAGAATCTCGAAAAACGGACGAAAATCCCGCCGAACGGGAGATTTTCGTGCTTAGAGGGTAAAGCCCTCGCCGAGATAGAGACGCCGCACATCGGCGTTGGCGACGATTTCGTCGGCCCTGCCATGCGTCAGCACCTGGCCGGCATGGATGATATAGGCGCGGTCGATCAGCCCGAGCGTCTCGCGCACATTGTGATCGGTGATCAGCACGCCGATGCCGCGCGCGGTGAGATGGCGAACGAGCTGCTGGATGTCGGCGACCGCGATCGGATCGATACCGGCGAAAGGCTCGTCCAGCAGCATGTAGGCCGGCCGCGTCGCCAGCGCCCGCGCGATCTCGAGACGCCGCCGTTCACCGCCAGACAGCGACATCGACGGCGCCTTGCGCAGATGGCTGATGTGGAATTCCTCGAGCAGCTCGTCGAGCGTGCGTTCGCGTTCCTTGCGGCTCTTTTCCACCACCTCCAGAACGGCGCGGATGTTCTGCTCGACGTTGAGGCCCCTAAAGATCGACGCTTCCTGCGGCAGATAACCGATGCCGAGGCGGGCGCGGCGGTACATCGGCATCGAGGTGACGTCGAAGCCGTCGATCTCGATCGTGCCTTCGTCGACCGGCACGAGACCGGTGACCATGTAGAAGCAGGTGGTCTTGCCGGCGCCATTGGGGCCGAGCAGGCCGACGGCCTCGCCGGCGCGCACGCCGAGCGTCACGCCGCTCACCACCTTGCGGCCCTTGTAGCTCTTGGTCAGGCCCTTGGCGATCAGGGTGCCCTTGAACTTTGCCTTGTCGGCGCCGACCGTTGCCGGCGCAGCCGGCTTTGCGGCCGCCCGTCCCGGAAGACGGGCAAGCAGCGAGGATACGCCGGTCATTAGTCCTGCTGCGCTCCCTGCTGCTGCGCTCCCTGCTTCTGGGGCTTGAACGACATGATGACGCGAGGACAACCTTCGACATTGCCGAGGCCGCTTTTCATCTGCACGGTGAGCTTGCAGCCCTTGAGCACGTTATCGCCCTGCGACAGCACCACTTCCTTGCCTTGAAGCACCAGCACCTGCGTCTTCATGTCGAAGGTGCCCTTGTCGCCGGTGGCGATCTGGTCGTTCGACTTGATGTAGACTTTGTTCTCGACCACCAGATGGTCGATGTTGGCCGCACCCGTCATCGCCGACGCGCCGGCCGCCGCGCCCTTGGGGGCATTGGCATCCTTGACGTAGTAGACCGTCATCTTGCCGGCCTTGAGCAGCGTCGGCCCTTGATTGACGGTCACGTTGCCGTTGAACACCGCCACGCTGTCGACCTGCCGGACCTCGAGCTTGTCGCTTTCGATCTGGATCGGCTGATCGCCCGACAGCTTCAGTCCGGGGATCTGGCTGCTCGCGCTCGACTGCGCAAACGAATTCGCCGTTCCCAGCAACAGCAGTGCAGAGGCTGCGCCCAGAAGCCACGCGGATTTACTGCGACGCATTCTCTTCTCCACTCTTAATCCCCGCCGCCTTCAGAGCGGCCGGATCGATGTTGACGCGCACTCGGCTCTCGAAAACCACCACCTTGCCGTTCTCTTCCACTGACATCGAGTCGGCGGTGATGCGCGACCCGCCGCGACTGACATCGACCGGATTGCTCGTCTTCATAGAGCCTTTGCCCATGTCTAGGAAGACCGATTTGAACTTGGCCACCATGCCGTCGGTGGTGGTCACCGAGACATCGCTGGTCAGGTCCATTGTGTTAGCGCCGCGATCGTAGATGCCGTGCGCGGCATCGACCGCCACCACATTGTCGCTGGCGACAGGCAATTTGGCGTTGATGCCTTCGAGGTCGATGACGTCCTGCTTGCCGACATCCTGCGTCGCCCTGGTCGCTGTCAGCGAATAAGGCAGTTTCTGCTTGGTGAAGCCGTTGAGCTTGGGATTGGCCATCACCAGCTTGCCGTCCGAAAAGGCGGCTCCATCGGCCTGCACCGAGACCGAAACCGGCGCGGCGAGGTAGGAATAGACTGGAAAGGCGATTGCAATAGCCGCCGCCAGCAGCGGCACGGCGAACTTCAGCACGCGCACGCGGCGCGAATGCCGCTCCGCACGGTCGAACGCGTCGCCGCGCGCGCCGCTTTCGCCAGCGGCAGCCGACACCATTTCGGCATCGCTCGTATCGTCAGATCGCGCCAACATGACTGTTTTCTAATGAGCCCTTGCCCGCCAAACACCGCCTATAGGTGGTATGCCGGCCCCCGCAAGCAAGCACAAGCGGAGGAAAACTGCAAAAATGTGACGGCTACTACCGCAGGACTAAGACGAATTCGGCTGAACTGCCAGCCCTTCATAGCAGATAGGGGCCGGCTGCGTTAATTTTTCGTGAGGTCGTCGTGACAGCTGCGTTGGCGCCGGAAGCTGTCAGGAAACGGTAGCCCCGCGCGGATGCTTGCTTTAAAAGCGTCCTCTCCCACCGATTGTGAGGCTGATATGGCTATGAGAGCCGACGACCTGATCGACCGCCGCCGCTTGCGCCGCAAGCTGACGTTCTGGCGCGTCGCCACGTTTGTTGTTCTGGCGGCGGCGCTGATCGCCTTTTCGGCCTGGATCTACAGTGACGATTTCACCGGCCAGGCGGTCGAC
>NZ_RZSC01000210.1:0-8623 GCF_003998155.1 Mesorhizobium sp. M1E.F.Ca.ET.063.01.1.1 | reverse complement strand
GCCTCGGTTGGTGCGGCTTATAGTTCAGCTTTTCCGGCGCGTCAACGCCGCGTCGCGGTCTTTTTGGCAACACCTAGCGGTTGGTGAAGTTCGGCTTCCGCTTCTCGACGAAGGCGGCCATGCCTTCCTTCTGGTCGTCGAGCGCGAACAGCGAATGGAACAGGCGGCGCTCGAAGCGCAGGCCTTCGGCAAGCGTCGTCTCATAGGACCGGTTGACGGCTTCCTTGGTCATCATCACCGATGGCAGTGAAAAATCAGCGATCTTCGCCGCCGCCTTCATCGCTTCCTCGACCAGTTCGCCGGCCGGCACGACCCGCGACACCAGCCCGCAGCGTTCGGCTTCGGCGGCGTCCATCATCCGTCCGGTCAGGCACATATCCATCGCCTTCGACTTGCCGACGAAGCGGGTCAGCCGCTGCGATCCGCCCATGCCCGGCATGACGCCGAGCGTAATTTCGGGTTGGCCGAACTTCGCATTGTCGGCGGCGATGATGAAATCGCACATCATGGCCAGTTCGCAGCCGCCGCCCAGCGCGTAGCCGGCCACCGCCGCGATGATCGGCTTGCGGGCACGCGTGAGCTCTTCCCAGCCGACGAAGAAGTCTTGGGTATAGGCGTCCACGAAGGCGATCGCCTGCATTTCCTTGATGTCGGCGCCGGCGGCGAAGGCCTTTTCCGAACCCGTAAGGACCATCGCGCCGATGCCGGCATCGGCGTTGAACGCATTCGCCGCGGCTGCGACTTCCGTCATCACCTGCGAATTCAGCGCGTTGAGCGCCTTCGGCCGGTTCAGCGTGATCAGCCCGACCTTGCCGCGTGTCTCCGCGAGAATGGTTTCATAGGTCATGGCGTGGTCTCCTCGCTTCGGTTGAGGAGACCGGTCTAGCTCACCGCTGACAGGTCCGGCAATAGAATGTCGAGCGGCCGCTCTGCACGATGCGCTCGATATGGCCGCCGCACCCTGGCTTCGGACATGACTCGCCCTCGCGGTCGTAAACGGCGAAGGAATGCTGGAAATAGCCGAGCGATCCATCGGCCTGGACATAGTCGCGCAGCGACGATCCGCCGGCGGCGATCGCATCGGCGATGACCGAGCGGATCGCTTCGGCCAGGCGTTCGCATTGCTCTTTGGCTTTCTTGCCGGAGCCGGCGATGGTGCCGGCTTCGCGCAGCGGCGACAGGCCGGCGCGCCACAGCGCCTCCGACACATATATATTGCCGAGCCCCGCGATCAGCCGCTGGTCGAGCAGTGCTGCCTTGAGCGGCGATCTGCGGCCCTTGAGCAGCGAGGCGAGCAGGGGGCCGTCGAGCGCGTTGCCGGTCGGCTCGATGCCCAGCCCGGCCAGCATCGGATGCGCGTCCGGCGCCCCCTCGGCAAACAGCATGAAGCCGAAACGGCGCGGGTCGTTGAAGATGACACGGGACCGCTCGCCCTTCGGCGAGGCGACATCGAACACGACATGGTCGTGTGCCGCGCTCTTCGACCGTTCGTGGCGAAAGGCGCCGGGGATGTCGCTGCCCTCGGCGGTTTCGATTCGGAACGATCCGGACATGCCGAGATGACAGATCAGCACCGGACCGTCTTCGATATGCATCGTCAGATACTTGGCGCGCCGGCCAAGCGCCGTCACGGTCTTGCCGGTAAGCCGCTCCGAGAAGCGCTCGGGAAAAGGAAAGCGAAGATCGGGCCTGCGCGCCTCGACGTTGACGAGGCGGGCCCCCTCCAGAACCGGCTGCAGCCCCCGCCGCACGGTTTCGACCTCGGGCAGTTCAGGCATGGCCGCCTGTCGTTGCAAGGAAAGAGGTGCCGTGACGGCCGGGCGCCAGGCCAAGATGGTCGGCGACGGTTTCACCGATGTCGGCGAAGGTTGGCCTCAGCCCGATGTCGCCGCCCTTCAGCCCCGGCCCGATGCCGATCACCGGGACGCGTTCCCGCGTGTGGTCGGTCCCGCGCCAGGTAGGGTCATTGCCGTGATCGGCGGTGAGGATGAGCAGGTCACCCGGCCTGATGCGCGACAGCGCCTCCGGCAGCCGGCGGTCGAAGGCCTCGAGCGCTCCGGCATAGCCGGCGACATCGCGCCGGTGGCCGAACTCGGTGTCGAAATCGACGAAATTGGCAAAGACCAGATCGCCCTCGCCGGCGTCGTCCATGGCGCCCAGCGCCTCGTCGAACATCGCCATGTTGCCGCCCGCCTTGCGCACCTCCGAGATGCCGCGATGGGCGAAGATGTCGCCGATCTTGCCGACGGCGATGACCTTGCTGCCACGTTTCGTCAGCCGGTCGAGCAAGGTCGGCTCCGGCGGCGGCACGGCATAGTCGCGGCGGTTGTGGGTGCGCTGGAAGGTGGCTGACGTCTCGCCGACGAAGGGCCGCGCGATCACCCGCCCGATCTTCAGCGGATCCACCAGCCGGCGCACCGTCAGGCAAAGCTCGTAAAGTCGCTCCAGGCCGAAATGCGTCTCGTGCGCTGCGATCTGCAACACGGAGTCCACTGAGGTGTAACAGATCGGCTTGCCGGTGCGGATGTGCTCCTCGCCGAAGCGCTCGATGATCTCGGTTCCGGGCGCATGGCAATCACCGAGGATGCCCGGCACCTGACCTTCGCGGATGATCGCTTCCGTCAACGCGGCCGGGAAGGCCGGCGCGGTATCGGGAAAATAGCCCCAGTCGAAACGCACCGGCAGGCCGGCGATCTCCCAATGGCCCGAAGGCGTGTCCTTGCCGCTCGAGACCTCCTGGGCGGCGCCATGGAAGGACGAGGCAAGCAACGGCATGTCGAGGTCGAGCTTCAGCCCTGTCGCCGTCTCTGCCGCCCGCGCGAGCCCGAGCGAGACCATGTTGGGCACGGCGAGCGGCCCCCGGCGCAACCCTTCGCGATCCGCCCGGCCCTCGGCGCAGGCCTGCGCGATATGTCCGAACGTGTTGGCGCCGGTGTCGCCGTAGCGTCCGGCGTCGGCTGCTCCGCCTATGCCGAAAGAATCGAGAACGAATAAGAAAGCCCGCGCCATAGGGTGCCGTCGTTGCCAGTCCAGGCAGCCAGACATAAGGTTCCATGGCGGCATTGGCAAATCGGAAACCGAACCGCAACCGGCTTGGCGCCATAGTCCAGCAATCGGGCGCAGTGTCGGCGGGAGTACGGCGAGGATGGGCAAGGGCGAAAGATCCGCGGCAAGCCTGGCTTTGAGGACGTGCGCGGCGGCCTTCGCAGTGCTCTGCGCGGCCTCGTCCGCGCGCGCCGACTGGCGCGGCGACATCGGCACGTTTCGCATCGGCATCGTCGCCGAGCCCGGTGGCGGCAATACTGTTCCCGGGCTGGCACGCCTGACGGATGCCTATACAAACGCGCTCGGCATGAAGGTGGAGTTCGTGGTGGCCCGCGACTATGCGGCGCTGATCGAGGCGCAGGCGAGCGGCCGGGTCCAATATGCGATCTATTCGGCGCTCGCTTATGCCGCGGCTTCCGAGCGATGCGGCTGTGTTGAGCCGCTGGTGGCTCCGGTCGATACCGATGGAGCCGTCGGCATCCGTTCCGTGCTGGTGACGCGCGACGGCAAAGTGCCGGACCTCGCCGCCATGGCCTCGCATCGGATCGCGATCGCTCCCGCCGACAATGTCGGCGGTTCCCTGCTGCCGCTGACCGGGCTGGCTGGCGAAGGCGCAAAGATCGCGGAAGATTCACCCTTCCTGACCCGTGCCGTCTCGGCCACGGCGGCCGAGACGATGCTCAGCGACGGCGAAGCCGACGGCCTGTTCGGCTGGGAACCTGTCGGCGCCGATGGCCAGCCCACCGGTACGGGAGGCACGATCGTTCGGCTCGAGGCCGCCGGTGTCCCGAAGGCATCGCTTCGGGTGCTATGGACCTCGGCTCCGATGCGATATGGCCCTCATGCCGTGCGCAGCGATCTCGATGCCGAAGCGAAGCGTAGGCTGGCCGTCTTCCTGACCAATCTCAGGTCGCTCACTCCCGACGTCTACGATCTCCTGGAGTCGGAGCATTCCGGCGGGTTCGAGCTCGCCGCATCAAAAGACTATGCAGCGGCGCTGGCCATCCTGCGGCGGGAAGCGGGCGGCCAGGAATAGTCTTGTCAGCAGTCGCTGCAGGGGACCGTGGGACCGCGCCGAGGCCTCAGATAGTAGGTTTCGCCCATCGATATGTTGTTGAAGGCCGAGGTCAACCCAAGCGCTTTCGAATCGTTGGCGGACCAGGTGATGATCGGCTTATAGCCGAGGTCGCTTTCCACACGGACAAGGAAGGTGTTGCGGATCTTCAGCGTCGTCGGAACCGTGGTGATGCTGTCCTTCGCCGCGTCGGCGCTGTAGGTGCTGCCCACCAGCTTGCGTGACCACGCGACCTGTACCTTTGGCGACGCCTCGTCGGTGATCTGGACCCCGGTAATGATGATCGTCGGCGTGGAGCGGTTGTAGGGCTGCAGCGTCGACGTGCCGATCTTCATTATCGCATCGAGATCGGCTTTCTGGACCGCCGTCTGCTGCGTGACGAGATCAGCCACCATGCTGCCGATGCGACTGACCTTCTTGCTGGTCTCGATCGCCTGCGAGGCCTCCATCGTGATGAAATACATGATGAGCAGCACCGGCACGATAAACGCGAACTCGATTGCCGCGACGCCACTGCGATCACGGCAAAACCGCGCAGCCCCTGCAGCGATGGCTGAAATTCCCCGGTGTGCCCCCGCACGGTACATTTTTACCTCCACGCCGCCACAGTCTCAGCCGGCGAGCAGTCTCAGTTGTCGTCGAATGGTTCGTTCTGCCAGGTCACAGACGCGAAATGCAGTGTCTTTCCGTCCTTCAGATTGGCCATCTGCTTGGCCAGGAAATCGGTCATGACGGGCCATTTGTAGAAAACCCTCAGCATATTCCTGGTTTCCGCCAGCCCGGGAGAAACCGAGAAAGTCGTCGAGTTCGTGCCTTGCGTCAGCACGATGTCGCCGTCCACGATCTTGAAGCCGGCCGAGGCGGCGTCGGCGAAGGTCGGGTATTCGCGAAGGTCGACCAGCAGTCCGGGGCAATTCTTGGCCACCATGATCTCCATCCTGCTGCAGATCAGCTGCTTGATCGAGTCTTCCGTGACGGTTGCCTTCCTGAGCTGTCCGGTCCGCAACTGGCGCGCGACATCGTCGGTGATGTTGGCCATCACCTCCTGGCCGGCGAAGGAGATACAGCTTTCGAGGATGGCGAAGACGAGCAGGGCGAACGGTATGGCCAGCAGCGCGAATTCCATCGCGGTGCTGCCACGCTTGTCGCTGAAGAAGCCATGCCGGGGCTTTGCCCGCGCCTTACCGCCCCCGGATGCCGGATCCTTGCTCATATCCCGTTCCTGCCGATCCCCCTGCAATGTCGGCGGCAACATAGCGGCAACCCATTGAGGTCCTGTTTGGAAGAGCGCTAAATTCGCTGGCCGACCTTTAACCCGCTATTAACAGCGCGGGTACCGCCGGCCTCTCAGCGGCCGGCGTTCATTTCAGTTTCGGAAGCTCTCTCGGCGTCCGTCTTGTACGAGCTCTCGCAATAGGGCGTGCAGGACATGGTCTGGACTTCGGAGCGCCTGTAGATGCGCACCGAAGACGCGGCCTGCCGGACGACCGTCACCTGCTCATCGATGATGGGGCTGCCGTCCGAGTCGAGCACGACCAGATTGGTGACGCCGAAACCCTTGCCGGTGAGAACGACCGTCGAGGCATCCTGCACCGAGGCGTCGGCGATTGCCGGATTGCCGATGACGATCGTATCGGCCGCGCGCGCCAACTTGACGATCTTTGCCTGATTCATGGTGACCTCGATGCCGGCGCCGGCATTGGCTGGCATGACGAACGCGGCAATTGCCACCAGCGCGGCAACTGAAAATGATCTCGACAAGGTCATCGATGCGCTCCGGGGCGGCAGACTGTTCAACGGAACATGAACGAGATTGGTGAACCAACGGTTAAACGCTGGGTGGGCGCGATAAGGATTGGTCGCCTTGAGGCCCAGGCCAAGCAGCATGCGCTGTTTTAGCATTGTCGCGGGTGTGCCGGAACTGCGCCCTTTTTCTGCCCGTCGGTCTGCTTCTGGAGGTTTAGGCCACGGTTAACCAAGCAACGGGTTCGCCGCCGGAAAGGAATCGGTAAGGGTATTTATTAAGCCGATTGAAAGGGCTTCTCCCTAGATTCGCAGCATCCGATCAACCGCCAAGAGAAGTTGACGGAAGTGCTGTAACACGTGGAGTAGGAGCTCTCGAATGTCTAACCTCATCGCACGTTTTGTGAAGGATGAATCCGGCGCGACCGCCATCGAATATGGTCTGATCGCCGCTCTCATCGCGCTCGCCATCATGGTCGGCGCCGGCTCGCTTGGCACCGCCCTGAACAGCAAGTTCACGGCCATTGCAAACGCCGTTTCCAACGCCCCGTCGGGTGGTTGATAAGATCGCGCATTTCGAATGCGAGGGGCCGCCTTTGGGCGGCCCTTCTCTTATGCAGCCCGACGATTTGAACATCCGGTCTCATCAATCGTTAATTCGCCGAGCCTAGACTGGCGGTCGATTCCCATGCGGGTCCTTCGTCCATGCTTGTAGCCGTGATCTTCGTCGTCTTTCCCTTCTGCATGCTGTTTGCTGCCGTCTCCGACACCTTGTCGATGACGATTGCCAACCGCGTGCCGGTGCTGCTCGTGGCGACGTTCGCCGTGGTGGCTCCGTTGACCGGGATGGACTGGGCAACCTACGGTTGGCACTTGGCGGCCGGTTCCCTGGTGCTGGCGGTGACCTTCGGCCTGTTCGCGCTCGGGGGCATGGGCGGCGGCGATGCCAAGCTCCTGGCGGCGACCGCCGTATGGATGGGGCTCAACATCAATCTCGTCGGCTATCTGGTGACCTCGACATTGATCGGCGGCCTGCTGACGATCGCCATTCTGGCGTACCGGAAATCACCGCTTGCGATCTACACCGGCCACAACCGTTTTCTGCGCCATTTCGCCGACGAGCGGGTGGGCATTCCCTATGGCGTCGCGCTTGGGCTCGGTGGGCTCATCACCTTTCCCGATTCTCCGCTGATGGTCTGGGCGCTGAACAGGCTCACCACCTAAGGTGCATCGCGATCTTTCAGATACGGCCGGTGCGCTTTGGGTTTTTGATTTTACGCATATTTTTGTCCCGAAACCGGTTCCCGCTTTCGGGAGGCGTGCTTTTGCTTGTCCCATGAGCAAGAGGGTTTCTCGAGGCGGCGTGGCCGCCTTTTTCGTTAACGGCAAGCGGTTCCATCTAATTTGAGTAAACCTTAAATTAATCACGATCGTAAGCATTGCATTAACCTTGTTTTGACGATTGCGGCTGCAAAGTCCGGCCTGGCGAGGTGGTTTGCCTTGAGGCGAAGGGTTCGGACGAAATGCCAGCATCCCGACTGATTATTCTGGGCGTGGCGGTGGCCGCGGCGGGCGGCGCGGGTTATGTCGCAAAGAACATGGTAGCGGCGCCGCCGCCCCAGGTCGTCCTCGACGCTCCCAAGGAACCGGCGATCGCGCTGCAGGACGTGCTGGTGTTGTCCGGCGACGTTGCGATGGGCAGCCAGCTCGACAACAACATCGGCTGGGAGCAGTGGCCGGCCAGCGGCGTCAACGCCAATTTCATCACCCGTGCCGCTGAGCCGGACGCGCTCGAAAAGCTCAAGGGTTCGGTCGCCCGCGTGGCCATGTATACCGGCGAGCCGCTGCGGCGCTCCAAACTGGTCGGCGAAGGGCAGAGCTTCATGTCGTCGATCCTGCCGTCCGGCATGCGCGCCGTGGCGACCGCGATATCGGCAGACACGTCGGCCGGCGGCTTCATCCTGCCGAATGATTTCGTCGACGTCATCATGACCCGGCGCTCGGATACCGGCAATGGCGGCAGCGGCTTCAGCACCGAGACCATCCTCAAGAACATCCGCGTCCTGGCCATCGACCAGACCATCCAGGAGGACGAGGAGGGCAAGAAGACCAGGGTCGGCCAGACCGCGACGCTGGAGCTGACACCGCAGCAGGCCGAGATCATCACGGTGGCGCAGCAGATGGCGGACCGCCTGACATTGGCACTGCGTCCGATCGTGGACACGAATGAGAAGAACCTGGGCGAGGCCGACTATCTGGTGAACGGCAACGGCCGGCGCGGCACGGTGCGGTTGATCAAGTCGGGCGAAGTTTCCGAAGTGGGAGCAAGGAAATGAGGCTAAACGGTAAACTGCCCGTCATGGCGGCAGCGGCAATCGGCCTGTTCCTGCTCGGCGCCAATGCACCCGGCCTCGTCGAGGCCAAGGCCGCGAACAGGGCGGCAGGCGTGACGGCCTCGGTTGCCACGCAGCGCGTCAAGCTCGGTCTCAACAAGTCGGTGGTCATCGATCTGCCGAACGACGCCTACGACATCCTCGTCGCCAATCCGGCGGTCGCGGATGCGGTCACGCGCACGGCGCGCCGCATCTATCTGTTCGGCAAGGCGGTCGGCGAAACCAATATCTTCGTCTTCGGCCCCAACGGCGAACAGATCGCCAGCCTCGACCTGGCGGTCGAACGCGACGTCGCCGGACTGGAAGACTATCTCAAGCGCTTCCTCCCGACGTCGCAGATCAAGGTCGAGCTGCTGAACGACAACGT
>NZ_RZSC01000020.1:0-23746 GCF_003998155.1 Mesorhizobium sp. M1E.F.Ca.ET.063.01.1.1 | reverse complement strand
GACCTGTCATCGTTGTTCGACGCCTCGGTGGGCGGCAATATCGCCGAGTACGTGAAATACGATTCGGCGTCGCACACGCTGAGCGTCGACGTCAACGGCACGTCCGGTGGCGCCAATTTCGTCGATGTCGCCGTGCTGCAGAACGCACCTGCCGCCGGCACGATCAACATCCTCTACGACGATACGACCAACACACAGCATACGGCCACGATTTAGCACTTATGCACGGCCACACTCCCATGCTATGCATCAACAACGCATGAATTCGCAATTCGAAGAGGGGCTTACATGAGACATTCCGCAAGATTTCTGTCTTCGGCCACGGCGCTGCTCTTGGCCGGATCGACGGGCTTTGCCGCCGACATCATCGGCGAGCCGGCGGTGAACTATTGCCGCACCGTGGGCACGTCGGACCTGGTGCTGACCGACAACATGGTCGAGCTCAAGGACCATGTTGTGAAGCTGATGGACGAATCCGTCGCCGTCGCCAACAGCCCGGAATGGATCAACTCGTCGCGCCCCGCCTTCGTCTGGGCTTCGGAAGCCAAGGTCGCCTGCGGCATGGCCTATGGCTACCTCAAGACGAACTATAAGGACGAAGATACGCTCAACAAATGCGAGTGCTTCCACGACCGCATGGTCGAATACATGCATTGAGCTGACGGGCGAACGCTGCGCCGATCGGCTGCGATGATAGCCATGAGAGCCTGGGCGGGGGCGAATGCCCTCGTGCGTCCAGCGCAGGTTGCCACGCCTGCCGAGCCTGGGCGGCAAACCCATTTCCGGCAGTCGCGAACCTTGGCGCTCGCGCTTGTCGCCGCCGCCGCCATCTCCGGCTGCCAGTCGAAGAGCGGCGCATCGGACGTGCTCGATCCGGCGGCGATCGCCGCGCCTGGCAGCCAGGCCGGCGGCACCGCCACGACGCCCGCGCAACTGACCGCCGGCTCCGCCGCGACCGCAGCGCCGAAGGGCAATCTGACGCTCGGGACGGGCGCGACCAAAATCACCATGCTTTTGCCCCTCTCCGCCTCGGGAAGCACGGGAGAGAACGGCAGGAAGATGTTTGATGCCGCGCGGCTGGCGATGACCGATCTCGGCGACAAGCTGGTGACGCTGACGATCGAGGACACGCGCGGCGACAGCTCCCTTGCCAAGGACCTAGCGGTGAAGGCGATCACCTCAGGCGGCGCCAAGGTCGTGATCGGGCCGGCCGAGCTTGCGGCGGCGCAGCACCTTGCCAAGCTCTCCGGCACGATGCGGCCGCCGGTGCTGGCGCTGGCCGACAATTTCGCCGGCGGCCCCGGCGTCTATTCGGTGCGGCTCAGCGAAGCCGACAGCGCGGCCGCGGGCGCGGCCGCCGTCGCCGGCAAGGGCGCCAGGAAATTCGTGCTGATGGTGCCGGCCGGCGCCAATGCCGGCGCCATCGAGGCCAGGGTCGCCAACGCGCTCAGCATCTATGGCGCGACGCTCGCCGTGACGCTTCCCTATTCGGCATCGGACGGCGCCAAGGTGGTGTCCGACATGGGCTCGCTGGTCGAGGCGCCCGATGCGGTCGTCGTCGCCAGCGGCGACGGCAGCCCTGTCGCCGTGCTGAGCGCGCTGAAGGCGAAAGGCATTCCGGGCAAGGCCGTGAGCCTGATCGGCACCAACCGCTGGCTCGAGCATCCGGTGGATCCGCTCTATGAAGGCGCCTACATCGCGACGCTCGACCAGAGCGAGACCGGGCCGATCGCCGACCGCTTCAAGGCGACCTACAACTATCAGCCCGACGTCAACGTCGCCTATGCCTACGACATGGTGGCGCTGTCGGCCGGCATTGCGAGCTCGGTCGGCCCGAACGGTTTCTCCAAGCAGGTGCTGGAGAATGCGAGCGGCTTCCGCGGCTCGACAGGCCTGTTCCGCTTCCGCGCCGACGGCTCGAGCCAAAGGTCGATGCCGTTCTTCAGGGTGGAGAAAGGTCAGCTCAAGCTGGTGGAGAAGCAGACGGCGGGATTTTGAATTCACTACAGGCGGGGGGCAGTGGATTTTCTGAAGAGACTTCTCATTGTGGTTATTGCTGGCGCGGTCGGGGCTGGTGCCGTCGCGCTCATCGAACGGCTGATGTTTGAGGCGCCGAGACCGGCTGTGTCCGACGAGCCGCCGGCTCTGCCTGTCATCAGGAAAAGTCCAGTCCAGCAATGGACATGGCCAAGCGACAGCTGAAGCTGGTGCAGAAATAGACGGCAGGGTTTTGAGGGTTATCAGTTTGCCAACTACGCTTTGGGCGGCGACAATTTCTCGCCCATGGCCACGGGGATCGGAACAGCCCGACTGAGCAATTCGCGTAGCGGCAGCTCGAAACGAATGTACATGCGCCAACCGAACAAGACTGATGTGCCCACGCCGATCATGATGATGAGGTCCGGCGGAATCGGGAATGCTGCCCACAGCACAAGAAGCAGCGTGATCGGCAGGGTGTGAATCAGGTAGAGCATGTAGGAGGCATCACCGAGAACTGTCCACGCACTTGGCTTTGCATCGATCTGCATCGTGCCGAAAACGACCATCGCTGCCGGGAGACCGTAGACCAGCACTCGCTGGAAGCCTTCGTTGCCGGCAAGGAATTCCATCGTACCGCCTTGCGGCGCTATTCCAACAAATCCGACAGCGATCATCGCCACCGCGCCAATCGGCAGGCACCACACTGCCGATTTCCATTTAGGGGCGTAAGCGAGAAGGACACCAAAACCGAATTCGATGATCAGCGGGTTACCAAGATACTGCAAGACCGGCCCCACCGACCGAAAGATCATCGCGAGACCGAAGATGCCGAGCACTCCCGGAAGCAGCCTTCGATCAACGAGAACGATGGTCGCTGCGGCGTAGAACAGCATCTCGAAGCAGAGCGTCCAGGCCGCGGGCAACGCTGGTGCGGTCATTTGATCGGTAGCCGGCCATAGCAGCAGCGTCGCCACGGCGTCCCGCCAACCGAAGCCGGTTTTGTAGGCAACGATCGCATAGGGGATGCTAACCAACAGGTAAGATGGAACGATGCGCCGAAACCTTCGCCAAGCGAAAGACTGCCAGGTCAGACCAGGTGTCGTTCTAGCGATGATCACACCTGATATGACAAAAAAGATGTCTACGCCCGCGCGGCCGACAACCTGAAAATCATGAGGCAACAAGCCGTTCGACCCTGTAGCCTGAACGGCAGTCTGCGCCGCATGGACATAGACGACCATCAAGGCGGCGACGAACCTAAGTACTTGCAGAGACCAGATCACGCTAAAGCCCACATCGTCTGAACCGTTCGGAGCGATCGCGTATTCACGTCAGCGCAAAGTAACTGTCCCGCCGCCGATCTTCTCGGGGCGGTCGGCCCGTTTGCGCTCGTAAGCACCAATCATTCTTACGGCAACGATCGAAGCCACGCCAACCATGGCACCTGCGATCACGTCGATCAGGTGATGCCCACCCTCGGGAAGCGTGGCGATGATCATCAGCGCGTTCAAACCGGATATGGGCCACATTAACCAACGACAATCACGAAGCGCATAGATGATCATTATCCCAAGAGCTGTGTGATAGGATGGGAAAGTCACCATTCCTTTGCTTTTGGTCATGATCAGATCGAACGGTTCGCCAGATCGTAGTGCCATCAAAGTCTCATAGTGCCACATACCGGCGTGGGCAGTAAAGTGATTGAACTGTTCTGCGGCCGGCTTTAAATAAGCATAGGCACCTCCAGCCGGCAAAAAAACCAACATCACCTCTGAAAATACCGACGACACCGCAAGTAGCGCGATGAACTCTAACATCTTATCTGTTCTATTTCTTGCCATATTCAATAAAATTACAAACGGAACCTGGGGTCCGAGTGCATGATAGGCAACGATTAGTACCGGCGCTATCAGTTTGTTATTTGTGACAGAGAGGAACCAAAGCCAGTCGAATCCTATCCGCTCATCGATAGAAGCGAGCATTGGATCGGCTAACGGGCGTCCGGTTGCGCTAGCAAGATGCATTAGAACAGTCGTGCAAATCAGCAGCGGGACAAAAGCGGCCGCCGCAAGCACCAGATTTCCGAGAAAATCGGAAGCCTTGCGAACAAACTGTCCGATCCGTGAGCTGTCCCCCCTCATGCGCCACGTGACAAGCCATGAAGCCAGACCGGCCAAACAGATACACAACGCCACCGCTCTGATGTCAGGCCAGTTAAGCGGTGAGAAGCGGACAGTCGAATAGGGTAGCCACATCAAATCGACGGTCCCAACGAGCACTGAGACGGTCAGTATCGCGTAAAGATAATTCCTTGCCCCCATAATTCATTACCTCAGGGAAATCCGATTTTGCCCTATCGCGGATCGGACGCTGGCAACGCCGTGCCAGCGAAACGCGGCAAGAGCATGGGGACACGCTGCGCGTATTCATGGTATTCAGGGAAGGCTGCTCGCAAGACCTTTTCCTCATTGACCATCCGCCGATATTGAAATGCGAGGGCGATCACGCCAACTGTGGCTGTTGGCCATGTCGGATTGCCCATAATAATGCCGAGCAGGACGATCGCTTCGCAGGCGTAAAGCGGGTGCCGCACCACCTGATACGGACCTGCCGTGACAAGTCTTCTCGCCTGCGCAGTAATGCTGAATGACCTGCCAAGCCACCACAGGCACCAAATGCAAAGAGCGAAACCTATAATGGTGGTAAGGTCGGCAACAAGCTGAAGCTGCGGAAGTGTTTCAACGCGAGGCACAGCAATCAAAGTTGCAGTTGCAAAGCATCCGATCAGGGCCGCAATGCGAGGTTCAAACCCTTGCGCTGTTTTCACCGGCGGCAAGCGGCCTACCGTTGTGGCGACAACGAGTATCAGGAAGCCGAGGGCGGCGACGCTTGCCCCGATATCGATGGCCCACGCTGCAGTCCATTCTCCAATGCGAACACCTTTGATGAGGGCTGCAGCTTTGAAGGTCGCGCAGACCGTAAAGTAGAGTGTCATCGTCGCGCGTCCGATGAAATCACGCGTCTCGAGTGGCGGGAGTTTCATTGGTTTTACCCCTTGGGATCAGCGGATAGGCGAGTTGCTCGATGTAAGTTTGTGGGATGGGGTCATCGACGCCATAGCGCTCCGGCACCGTGTCAGCGGGCAGGTGCATCGTACCAAACAGCATGTCGATGAATGCAAGCTGACCTGCAAAATTCTTGTCGTATGCCGCGCGCGCGCGCGCGTGATGCCAATGATGGAACTGAGGCGAGGCGATCAGCCATCGAAGTGGGCCGACGTTCAGCTTGACATTGGCGTGCAGCAGCAGGGCATGAGCGTGAAAAATGAACGCGAAAATGGCGATCGATTCATTGCTGAAGCCCAAAAGATACAAGGGCACAAAGGAAGCACCCTTCGTGAGGATTTGATCAATGGGATGGATCCGGTGCCCTGCCAGCCAGTCGAGCTCTTCTATGCTGTGATGGATTGCATGAAAGCGCCACAAGAACGGCACGGCATGAAACGCACGATGGGCGAAATAAAAACAGATGTCTGCAATGACAATAGTCTCCATCACCTGAAGCCAAATCGGCTGCGATGACACTGCTCTGCCGACATAATCCGGCACCAGCCGCCCCAACGTGCTCGTTGAAAGCGTAACAACCGCAATCAGGCCAAGCGCTATCGGAGCGCCATTGAACAAAGCGTAGATCAGGTCGTTGAAGAAGGCTTTCCTAAATATCTTCTGGCCGGGTCGCAGGCCGAACAGACGTTCGATCGGCACGAAGATCAGAGCCGTTATCAACAGTGCTTTGATATCGAAAACGCCCATACGGCACCCCGCCGACAAGACACGATCCAAGCACTTCACCGGTTTTAGCGCAAGCTAATGGTTTCCAGAAGGTTAACCCGAGCCCTGGCGGGCTGCAGTTTTCGCTATTGCGATAGGATCAGGGCGTTGAGGCTGTATACAATCTGGAACGCTATCGTGCAGATCGCCGCAGCCGAAATCGGCACACCAAACGGCACCACGCCTTTTCGATCCAGATGCTGGACGTAACCACGAAATGCGCCTGCCGGCAATAGGAACGGATTCTTGACAAGAAGCGCCGTGACAAGGGCGAAAACCAACAGCAGCAGGGAAAACACGACAAGGCCGCTGCCGCCGACCAACAAAGGCGTGACCGCCATCAGCTTCACGTCGCCGGCGCCGACCTTGCGCAGGGTCCAGAATGGAAATAGTCCGACAAACAGCATGAGGCCGGCAAGCATGCTCAAGCCCATGTCCCACCAGGATCCGGCCACCACCGAGAAGAGCTGAAGCGATCCGAGCCCGAAACATAGGAGCAGCAGAACATCTCGGTTGGATATTTTCTGCGTTGTGAAGTCCAGCCAGGCAATCCGCGCGAGAAGGGCTGCGGCCAACGCCTTCAGCAGCAGCGAAACGGCCAGCAGCACGTCAACGCTCGATATTCTGCACGCTTGACGACAGCAGCTTTAGATTGTTGGCCACGGTCGGATCATTGGGCGCCAGTTCATAGGCCTTGAGGAAGTTGGTGCGCGCCTCCTGCAGCTTGCCGCGCAGCAGATAGGAATAGCCGACATTGTTGTAGTATTCGGGCGTCGCGCCAAGCAGCCGGTAGGCCCGGCCATAGGCGAGATCGGCCAGATCGAAGCGGCGGATGCGGTCGCAGGAGGCTGCAAGGCCCAGCCAGGCGACGCCGTCATTCGGCGCCAGCCGCGTCGCCTTGTAGAACAAGGCGCCGGCATTGCCGTAATTTTCGGAACGGAATTGGGTCTTGGCCTCGGTGACCGCCTGGTCCGAAGCATAGTAGTCGACATCGCTGACCGTCTTCAGCCCGTCGAAGGCATCGCCGAAGGCGGTGTAATCGCCTTTCGCCGGTTCGTTGGTGCGCACGACGCCCATGCTGCTATCGGTCGACTGGCAACCGGCAAGCAGGGCAAGCAGCACGCTGGCTGCGGCGGCGAGGCGTATTGGCCCTGTCATTTCGTCCCCCAGGGGTCCTGCGACTCGGATTTTAGAACCAAAGCATATGACGGCTTAGAAGAAAACGCCTTTCATGCGAATAATGACCGGCAGCATCACGACCATCATCACCACCGGGAAGATGCAGAGACCCAAAGGGATCATCATCTTGACCGGCAGAGCGTTCGCCCGCTCTTCCGCACGCAGAATTCGCTGGGTACGCATTTCGTCACTGTAGACACGTAAAGCCTCGGTAAGGCTGGTGCCGAGTTCTTCCGACTGACGGAACAGCACCGCCAGGGCCTTCGCTTCGTCAAGCCCGATGCGATCCGCCAGTTCGCGCAGCGCCTCGCGGAGAGGTTTGCCGGCACGCAGTTGCAGGTTCATGATCGAGAGCTGAATACCGAGCCATTTGTGGGTGCCGGCGAGTTCGCCGCCCACTCGCTCGACTGCCGCCTCCAGGCTCATGCCGGCGTCTGCGCAGGTAATCATCATGTCCATGAAGTCTGGAAAGCCACGGCGATAGACCTGTTTCTGTGTATTTTCGAAGCGGTCGAGCATGATGCTCGGAATGACGATGCAGCCAAGACCTATCAGTGCCGAGCCCCCGAAGGCGACGAACTCAGGCAGTTGAGGCGGCACAACGCGCGATAGAAGCGCGTATGTCCCCAAGAATCCGACACACACGCAGGCAAGACGAGTCAAGGTATAAACAACCGGTGCGTTTGGTTGATGAAATCCCGCCCGAAATAACTTCGCTTCCAGCGCATTTGGCTCGCCACGCTCCTTTTCCAAAGCGCGAAAATAGGCGTCGACCGGCTGCTGTGACGAAATCTTGTTGCGTTCCTGTTGGGCACCGAGCGATCGCCGACTGGCAATCCCCTCAGATAAGAGGGCCCGAGATACCATCCTTCTTGTCTGAAGAACCGGCATAATCATCAGTGAAGCGAAGATGAAAAGCGCCGCGGCTGCCAAAAAAACGGCAAGGGAGAGCAAGGTGGGCGAATTTCCGATATTGGTCAGCAAGTCTGATCGCGCTCCTCAGAAATCGAAGTTGACCATCCGATACATGATGAAGACTCCCAGCAATGCCCAAAGTCCAAAGATCGTGAATACGGGCAAGATAAGTGGGCTGTCCCAGACGCCGCCGTAATAGCTCGGCGCAATGCCCATCAAAATTCCGAACATGAAAACTGGAAACAAAGAAATAATCCAAGCTGACATGCGACCTTCAGCGGAAAGCGCTCGTATCTTCAGTCGCAGTTTCTGCCTCTCTCGCAATACGGAAGCCAGGTTTGAAAGGATTTCTGTTAGATTTCCGCCAGTCTTCGCCTGAATGGAAAGTGAGACTGACATTAAGTGTAGACCCTCAAAGCCCACTCTTTCCGACAATTTCCGCACAGCCTGCTCAAGGCTAAGCCCGAAGGTGATTTCGTCTGAAACAATACCAAATTCGGTCCCCAACGGGTCGGGCATTTCCCGTGCAACCAGACCAATCGCCACGGTGGTCGGGTGACCGGCGCGGAGCGAACGCACGATCATGTCAAGTGCGTCGGGGAGTTGGGCGGCGAACTTCTGGATCCGCTTGTTTCTCGCTCTGCGCAGCACCAGAAGAGGCAAGACCAGACCGATGAAAACGAAAACGGCTAATGCAACGATTGCCGAAAAGCCGAAAAGCAATGACAGCACGAGTGCGAAGACCGTACCCGCGAGTAAGAACATCGCAGCGAATGCCAATGGATTGCCGGTTATACCCGATTGGGTGTAGAGGCGGTTGAGCGCCACCGCCCCAAAGAGGAAGTCACCGGAGGCCGTCAAACCCCGCTCCTGCAGTAGACTCTGCAGGCTTTGTTCTGCGGGGGCGTCTTCTCCCAGGCGTTGCAGCCGCCTGTTGATCACTCCCGCTCGCTTGCGCCGGCTGGCAAACGACAGATAAAAAGACTCCGCGGCTAGAATGACCGATGCAGCTGCCAAAACGTATATGAAGTAGAGAAGTGTTTGACCTGTCGGCATCAGAGCGGAACCTGCGGATTGAAAGCGTCCTTCCCAAAATGGTGGCCGAGCGTTGCTGCCTCTTGGGCAAATCGCGGACGAACGCCAGTGGCACGGAATTCGCCGATGATGGCACCATCCGCGCCAACATCACGGCGAACAAAATGATAGATCTCCTGGAGTTGCACGACATTGCCTTCCATGCCGGTCAGTTCCGATATCGAGACAACACGCCGCCCACCATCAGAAAGACGCTGCGTCTGCACGATGATGTCGATTGCCGAGGCGATCTGCGCCCGGATCGAGTCATTGGTCATTGGCATGCCAGCCATGCCAACCATCTGTTCCATGCGTGAGATCGCATCACGCGGCGTGTTGGCATGAATTGTCGTCATCGAGCCTTCGTGGCCGGTGTTCATCGCCTGCAGCATGTCGAAGGCTTCCTCGCCGCGAACCTCGCCGACGATGATGCGATCCGGCCGCATGCGCAGCGCGTTCTTGACCAGCTCACGCTGGCGAACCTCGCCCTTGCCCTCGACATTGGGTGGGCGCGTTTCCAGGCGGCCGACATGCGGCTGCTGCAGTTGCAGTTCCGCCGCGTCTTCGATCGTAACCAGGCGCTCTTTGGCCGGGATATAGCTGGAAAGAGCGTTCAGCAGTGTAGTCTTGCCGCTGCCGGTGCCCCCCGAGACAAGAATCGACTTGCGCGACTGAACGGCAATTCGTAGCAAATCGACCATGGGCTGACGGATCGAGTTGAATGCCATCAAGCGTTCAAGCGAATAGGGGTTTTTTGAGAATTTGCGGATGGAGACCAACGGGCCGTCGACCGAGATCGGTCGCACGGCGATGTTCACGCGCGATCCGTCTTCAAGGCGGGCATCGACCATAGGTGCCGATTCGTCAACGCGCCTCCCAATGGCGGAGACTATCTTATTTATGATCCTCAGCAGATGCGCCTCGTCGCGAAAGCGAATTGACGTCTCTTCAAGCACGCCCCGCCGCTCGATGAAGACGTGCTTGTGCGTGTTGATCAGAATGTCGGCGATTGAATCGTCCTTGAGCAAAGGTTCGATTGGCCCCAGCCCGAGCATTTCGTCGGCGGTATCACTGGTGAGTTGATCGAGCTCGCGCGCATTCAGCGGTACATTCCGCCCACGCACAAATTCACGAACGATCGGCCGGATCTCGTTGAGGATTTCATCCTTCGGCGCACTCTCAAGTGCCGCGAGATTGAAACGGTCGATTAGATGTCGATGCAGATCCACCTTTAGTGTCAGAAAATCGTCTCTGTGCGACTCCCCCTCAGTTGAAGGGATAGGTGCCGTTCCATTTACCGCAACAGCTGTATGCGCCGGCTGTGGCGCTTTCTGTTCGTTCGATCCTTTGATGAAGCGACCAAGCATGCCGCTCAACCCCCTGCAATTTCCCCGCCATCGAAACTAAGCGTTAACCACGAGGGGCACAAGCGCCTGAAGGACACACTGGACATATTACTTGCGACATAGTTAAGAGATGGATTTCGGGAAATCGTTTTATTTTCACCCTACTCCAAGCTTGCAGACCAAAGTCCTAGGACCTTTGTCCCCGCACGGACGGCCGCACCTCTAAACCCACAGATATAAATAGTTATGCACGGCTCCTAATATGACCAAGCCCCGGCGCGACCGCGGCGGAATTGTGAATGAATGGTTAAGATCACTTGAAAAGCGAAGCGAATCAAGCTGTTGTCAAAATTGAAGAAGCGTCGAATCGAGTATTGAAAGGTTAAGGGACTGTTAATCCGTTTGACTTGGCTTTTTTGGCGGACCTAGGATTGAACGTGACGGGGGATGCTTGGGTATGGGGTTCATCCTTAGGCTCGTCTCGTCGGGTTCAAACCTCCAAAGGGAGAAATTGGCATGAAGAAGCTCATGACGATGGCCCGGCAGTTCCGCAACGAAGAAAACGGCGCTGCTATGGTCGAATATACGATCCTGCTCGGCATCATCACCGTGGCCGTGATCGCTTCGGTGATTTTTGTCGGCGGCTGGGTCGGCACCCAGTGGACGGCGCTGACGGGACAGTTGCCTTGATATCTTGACGATCGCCGACGCCGGGGCAGCCCGGCGTCGGCGAACTTGAAGCTAGCGGCGTACGCAATCGGGCGGGGTAATATTGATGCGCGCTAATACTGTTATCATGATTGTTCTCGCTGGCGTGTTCGGCGTGCTGGCGGTGGTACTTGCCAACGTTTGGCTTGCCAATCAGCGCTCGGCCATGGCGAAGGCAGGTGACCTGCCACGTGACACCATCGTAGTGGCGGCCGTGCCGCTCAAATTTGGCGACTCACTAAGCGACGACAAATTGCGTGAGATCCCTTGGCCCGCGGGCGCGGTCCCAGATGGCGCATTCAAGACGACCAAGGACCTCCTGGCTGGTGAGGGAGCCAAGCAAGCCCTTCAGGCGATCGGCGTCAACGAACCGGTGCTCGCCACCAAGATCACAGGTCCTGGCCAACGCGCCACACTTTCGGCGGTGCTTGCCGAAGGCATGAAGGCTGTCTCCATCCGGGTGAACGATGTGCTCGGTGTCGCAGGATTTGTCTTCCCGGGCGACCGTGTCGACGTGCTTTTGACCCGCAGCGTGCATAGCAATGACGGTCCCGACAAGAGCTTCGTCGACGTGCTGCTGCAGAGCGTCAAAGTGCTCGCCGTCGACCAGGTCGCCGACGAAAGTAAGGACAGCCCGACGGTCGTGAAGGCGGTAACGGTTGAGGTCAGCACCAAGGACGCGCAAAAGCTCACCCTTGCCGCCGGTGCCGGCCAGCTGTCGCTGGCGCTGCGCCAGGCCGCGGCCAGCAAAGGCGAGACGACCGAGCGCGTGACGCTGGCGGACCTGACCGGCGAAACCCCGGAAGACGTTGCCAAGAGGCAGGCGGAACTCGAGAGGCAGAAGGCCGCCGAGGCCGCAGCCGCGGAAGAGCGCAAGCGTGCCGATGACAAGCTTAACGGGCTGGCCCAGGCGGTGGAGCGGGTGGGCAGCCAGATCGATCAGTTGAGCAAGGCGAAACCTGCCCCTACTGTGGCGCCAGCACCACAACCGCAAGAAGTTGTAAAGGAAGTGGTCAAATATGTGCAGCCGGCGCCGCCAGCCCGCGCTACAATCCGTGTCTTCCGCGGCGTGAAACTCGAAGCCTACGACGTGCCGCGACAGAGATAGCGAGAGGCGCATTCGGATAAGGGGATCCGGGTGGGTCCGTAAGGGGACGATCTAGATGCGATTTTTTCGGGGATCACTGGCCGCTGCCGCTCTGGGGTGGTCCTGTCTTGTGTTGCCGGTGAGCCCTGCGGTTCACGCCGCCGACCGCTTCATCGACGTGTCGAGCCCAACCATCCACCGCGTTTTCGTGCCCGTGTCGCAATCGGCCACGATCCAGGTGAACGCCACGCTTGGCGATATAGTCGTCGGCGACGAGAAGATCGCCGACGCCCAGCCGATGACCGACAAGACGCTCTACGTGATCGGCAAGAGCGTCGGCACCACCACCGTCAATCTGTTTTCCGAGGACAAGCGCTCGCTGGGCGCCATCCAGATCGAGGTCGGCCAGGACGTCAGCGACATGGCGGCCGCGATCCGTCAGGTGGCGCCGAAGGCACGCATCGAAATCGGCTCGATCAACGGCAAGGTTCGACTTAGCGGCCACGTCAAGGACGCCGCGACGCTGGCGCAGATCGTCGAGGTGACGCAGCAATATGGCCCCGACGCAATCATCAATGCCGTCACCATCGATGACAGCGAGCAGGTCAATCTTTCGGTGCGCATCCTTGAGGCCAAGCGCAATGCCGGCCGCGACCTCGGGGTGTCGTTCAGGAGCACGAACAGGAGCGGGACGTCCAGGGTTGGCACCGGGATCGCGACCACAACGAAGGATGACGACGGCAATCCCGTGGTCCTCGGCGATGGAGATCTGCTCAGCGGATTACTGTCGACCGCCAGCCCCTTTGGAGCTTTAATTACCCGCATCATCGACAGCAACGTCAAGGTCGATCTGATCATCGAAGCGCTCGAGTCGAAGGGTCTCGTGCGGCTCCTGGCCGAACCGAACCTCACCACGGTTTCCGGTGAAACAGCCAGCTTCAACGCCGGCGGCGAAGTGCCGATCCGCAGCGTCAACAGCCAAGGCGAGATCGAGGTCATATTCAAGCAATTCGGCGTCAATCTGAACTTCACGCCAGTGGTGCTGGACGACGGCAAGATCCATATCAAGCTGGCGCCGGAAGTCAGCGACCTGACCGGCTTCACCCCGGCCGGCGACCCGATCTTCACCAACCGTAAGCTGGCAACCGTGGTCGACCTGCGCGACGGCCAGAGCTTCGCGGTCGGGGGCCTGCTGTCCAGCAAGAACACGAGGCTTCAGGATCAGGTGCCGTGGCTTGGCCAGGTGCCGATCATCGGTGCGCTGTTCAAGAATTCGAGCACGCAGAAGGAAGAAACGGAGCTGGTTGTCATCGTGACACCACACCTCGTGCGGCCGGTGAAGCCCGGCGAGCAACTGGCGACGCCATTCGACAAGACGAGGCCGGCCAACGACCCGGAACTCATGCTGCTCGGACAGCTCGAAGTCAGCAAGGACATGATCCGCAAATATGAGCATGGCGACGGCGTCACCGGCCCCTATGGCCACATGCTGGATGTGAAATCGAAGGACAAGCTGGTCTATGTCAAGAAATAAGCTCTTGCTCGTTCTTCTCGGCTCCAGCCTGCTTGCGGGCTGCGCTGCGGACTATCTGAACAACTACGACACGATGACGCTGGCGTCAGGCGACTCGCAGAAAGCCAACCAACTGCTGCAGACGGTCGATCCGTACAACCCGGCGTCGAACAACACCAGGATCGAAGGCGATGGCGCACGATCGGTCGGCGTTGTGCAGAAATACAAGCTTCCGCCGGCGCCGGCACCCACGACCAATATGACAGTCAATGTCGGTCCGACGGGTACGACCACGCAGTGAAATGAACGAAAGGAAGCGGTTGTATCAGGTATGAGAGGAGCCTGAAACCAAGGGGTAAAGGGTTGGGTCATGTTGGGGACCATTCGTAGATTCTGGCACGATCAGCGAGGCATAGCGCTGCTGCTCGTCAGTATCATGTTGCCGGCAATCATCGGCTTTTCGCTGCTGGCAATCGACATGAGCCGGGTCAACAACATGCACAACGACCTGCAGAAGGCGGGCGATGCCATGGCACTTGCCGCGGCTGCAGAGTTGGATGGCCGCACCGACTCGATTGTCCGCGCCGACCGGGCGCTAGCGACCCTGGTGAGCAACCAATATACCTTCTCCACGGCGGGCGTTCCGCAGGTGCTGCAAGCGGCGGGAGTGACGAGAACCTACCTTCGATCGCTTCCGGCATCAGACAGTACTGCCATCGCAGCAGCCAACATCATCACCGATGAAGTGACGGATGCACCGAACGCACGGTTCGTCCGGGTCACCGTGACGCCCGTCGGCTTCGCGGCCATATTCCCTGCCTCGTTTTTGACCGGGAACACCGCGAACAACAGCTTCAATGTCGGCGCGGTCTCTGTCGCAGGGTTTACGTCCGGTGTCTGCAACTACACCCCCGTCTTCATCTGCAATCCATACGAGATGGTGAACGGCACTAACTCCGCCGGCGGCGTGACCTTGGAGCAGGCCGTGGCGGATCCGTCTATCCGCCGCCGCCTGATCGAACTCCGTACAGTAGGGAACAATGCCGCATACGGACCCGGCAATTTCGGCTTTCTGGCGCCGCCTGACAGTGTCGGCAACGGTGCCAAAGGCCTCGCGGAGACGATCGCCACGTCGAGGCCGCTCGGCTGCTATTCTTCCCAGGGCGTTAGCACAAAGACCGGCCAAAACACGGGCCCGGTTCAGGACGCCTTCAACGTGCGTTTTGGGATCGATCCCAGCGGCGGTGGTTTCAACAGCCCAGAGTACGGCCCTGCTGCGAACGTTCGGAAGGGGGCCTCGACGAATGGGAACGGAAACCAGTGCCCGAAATACAATCAGATGACGTTCAATGCGACGGGCAACATGGGCCTGCCACGCGATGCCACCACGCCCTACATGGATGGGCGAATGGGCGACGGAAACTGGAACCTGTCCAGCTATTGGAGCACCAATTTCGGTGGGACCAGCTATCCTTCTTCCTGGGACACGAGCAAGCCGACTCGGTATCAGGTCTACAAATACGAGAACGCGAACAGTCTGATAGGTCACGCCTCTACGGGCGGCGAAGTGGGAACACCGCCGAGTTCCTGCCAACCGCCGGTGACATCCATCGATCGGCGCTTGCTCTATGGCGCGATCCTCAACTGCAATGCGCTCGAGGGCGCCGGCAATAATCTGAACGGCAACAGCACCAATCTCCCTGTCGAGGCTTTTGCCAGCTTCTTCCTGACGGAGCCTGTCCCCGGCGCCAACGCAGGCGGGTCGGTTTTTGTCGAACTCGTCGACATCACCGGCCGCGGAGGCGCAGGAACGCTCGACAGTTTCCTCCGCGACGAAGCCCAACTCTATCGGTGACGAAAATGCTTGGGCTCATCCTTCGCCACCTTGCGAGATTTAGACGCGATCAGCGCGGCGCGGTGCTGATCGAGATGACCCTTATAACGCCATTGATGCTTACGCTTTCAGCCGGCGTGTTCGAGTTTGGCAACCTTATCCACGACAAGCTCCTGATGGAGGCGGGTCTTTCCGACGGAGCTCGTTTTGGCGCCCGGTGCAACAGCCAGATTTACACGGATGCCGGGCTGGCAGCGATCAATTGCGCCAGCATAGCCGCTAACATCGCTGTTTACGGCAAGCCAGCCGTAACGCAGACGGACGTTCCGCGAATCGCAGGTTGGCAGACAGCCAACGTCACCGTGACGATCGGGACCGGCTGCCACGATGCGGTGGTTGGCGGTGTCACGCAGTATCGATCCACGACCGCACAAGTCTGCGTCGTCCAGGCGGACGGAACCTACCCCTATACCGGCGTCGGCATGCTGGCTTTCATTGGCGTCGGTCCGATCACGCTGAGCGGCTCACATCAAGAACGGTTGATGCGGTTCTGACGATGATCAGGCGTTTCGCAAAATCCGAGGACGGCGCGGCCATGGTCGAGATGACCATCGTCGCGACCCTGCTCTTTGCGTTGACGCTCGGCTTCGTCGATTTCGGCTACGCTTTTTATCAGTGGAATGCGGCAACCAAGGCGGTCCAGGTCGGCGCGCGGCTGGCCTCAATATCGGACGCGGTCGCGACCAACCTTGCCATTGCCGCACCGACGGCCAATCCCGGTGCGCCGGTCGTCGCCGGCGCTTACGGTCCGTTCGTCTGCAGTTACAGTGGTGCCACCGGTTCTTGCACAAACAGCGGCGGATTCAGCGCGGCTGCTTTCAGCCGGATATTCCGCGGCGACACCGCCGTCACCAATGACGATGCCTGCCCGGCGCTTACCGGCACCCAGCGGCCAGGAATGTGCCACTTCTTCTCCGGCTTGCTGCGCAGCAACGTCGTCGTCACCTACACGGCAACCGGACTTGGCTATCAGACCCGGCTTGGCGGCCCCGTGCCGACGATCACGGTCAGCCTGCAGAACCGGACCTTCCAGTTCTTTTTCCTCCAGGGACTGATGGGGTTTGCCAACATCAACATGCCTTCCATGCTGAGTACTGTAACCGGTGAAGACTTGAAGAGTACGTTCCCATGAACGCTATCGACACCAGAGTTTTGCCAACCAAGCGCAAGCAGGTCGCCCTGTTTTCTTCCGACGCGAACTTCACGCGCGACGTGACGACCAGGCTCGACGCGCTGGCGATCTATGACGTCAAGGTTTCGGAGGCGGTCGAGTTTCTGAAAGGGCCGCCTGTCGATGCGCGGCCGGGCATCATCATCCTCGATCTCGGCAGTGGCGATCTGCTCGGCCAGCCCGGCGTCGTCGAGGCGCGCTCCAAATGGGCATCGGTGCCGCTGATCGCGATTTCCGACGAGCTCACCTCCGAGCAGACGCGCGTGCTGGTGCGCATGAACGCATCGGACTGGCTGCACAAGCCGCTCGACGCCAAGGAGCTGCTCAACGCCGTCACTTTCCACGACACCGGCAACCAGGGAACCAAGAGCCGGATCATCACCTTCATTGCCGCCAGCGGCGGCGCCGGCGCGACCACGCTGGCGATCGCGGCGGCGGAGCATCTCGCCTCGAAATCGGCCGAGCGGGCGGCCTCGACCTGCCTCGTCGACCTCGACTTCCAGAGCGCCAATTGCGGCGCCTATCTCAACCAGTTCAACCAGTTCGACCTTGCCGGCATCATCGGCCAGCCGGACCGGCTCGATGTCGAGCTGATGGACGTCATCAAGCTTTCGCGCCCCTCCGGGCTCACGCTCTATTCCTTCGAGCGGCCGCAATTGCCGTTCGAGCCGCATGGCGCCGATTTCGTCTTCCGCCTGCTCGACCTCGTCGCCTATCGCTTCGACGACATCGTCATCGACCTGCCGAACATCGAGACGCCGTGGCACGATTCGGTGCTGCGCACGAGCGACGAGATCTTCATCGTCTTCGAGCTCAACGTCGCGTCGCTGCGGCAGGGCAAGCGGCTCTACAAGAAGATCCGCGAATTGCGCGGCAACAGCGTCTCGATCACGCTGGTCGCCAACAAGCACAAGCGCAAATGGTTCGGCAATCACTTCTCGCGCAGCGAGCTGGAGAAGATCTTCAAGGCGCCGCACATCAAGTCGCTGACGCTGGACAACGCGCTTCTCACCGACGCGCTGAACCGCGCCATCCTGCCTTCCGAGGTGGACGCACGCGCCCGCTTCAACAAGGACCTGAAGCGCATGTTCAAGGAGCGGCTGGACAATGCCCAGCGCTAAGCGCCGCATTGCTGCGAGCGTAGCGGGTGCGTGCCTGGCCGGCATGGCGCTGGTGTCGGCCTGCGGTTTCGCGGAAGCCGGATCGGGCCTGCCGCCGCTTCCCGCCATGGGGCCAAGCCTGCGCAAGACGGTCGCCTTCCAGACCGGCGAGCAGCCGGGAACGATCATCATCCGCAAGACCGAAAAGGCGCTCTATCTGGTGACGAGCCCGGGCCAGGCGCTGCGCTACCAGATCAGCGTCGGGCGCGACGGGTTCGGCTGGACGGGGACGGTCAAGGTCGCATCCAAGACCGAATGGCCGCAATGGCGTCCGCCCAAGGAGATGCGCGCCCGCCAGCCGGAACTGCCGGCGATGGTGCCGGCCGGCCCCTACAATCCGCTCGGCGCCAGGGCGCTCTATCTCTCGCGCGACGGACGCGATACGCTCTATCGCATCCATGGCACCAACGATCCCAAGGGTGTCGGCTTTGACGGCACGTCCGGATGCTTTAGACTGACGAATACCGATGTGATCGATCTCTTCAAGCGCGTGGCGGTGGGCGCAAAGGTGGTGGTTGAATGACGATGATCAGCGTACCGGACGTTCCGGCAATCGAACTCGGCGAGCAGGAAAAGGCGCCCGGCAAGCCGAACCGGGCGAGAATAATCGGCGCCGTCGCGGTCGGTGCCGCGCTCGTCACCGCCGTCAACGTGACGGCCGCCGTCTATCTCTATCGCGGCGTCAACGACCTGCGGGCGATGGAGGCGCGGCTGGAGCAGCTCGGCCAGTTCGAGCAGCGGATCGGCGCCCGCATCGACACGGTCAACAACGGCTTCCAGAGCCGGTTCGAAACGCTGGACCGCCAGTTGCAGGCGAGTTTCGGCCAGATCAACGGCAACCTGGCCAAGCTGGAGCAGGGCCAGCCCGTCGCCACCGAGGCGGAGACGCCTCGCGCGCCGGAACCCGGTTTCGCCGGCACGACCGTGGCGGAGGCGTCCGCAGTCGAGAACCCTGCCGAGCCGGACTCGGCCTCGCCGACGTTCAAGCGGAAGGTCGCGCCGCCCGGACCCAACCCGTCCTACCAGCGCATCCAGCAAGCGGACGGCAAGGTCTATTACAAAAAGATCAACTGACCTCGCGCTGGATGCCAGGCTAGAGCGGTTCAGCGTTTGATAGAATCGCGGAACCGCTCTAACTATTTGTTTTTAAGCAATTCCGGACGGAAAATCGTTACACACTTTTCCTGGAATTGCTTTAGAAGTCGCGCAGCAGCGCCAGGATGCGGACGGCGCGGGCTTCCGTGCGAAGTTTCGCCTCGCGCAGGAAAGCGACATGGCAATAGGCGCAGGCCGCGAGGCCAAGGCACAGCACCAGGCTGTTCTTCCAGCTGAAGTCGATCGCCAGCGAGAACTGCAAGCCGCGCGGCGCGGTGAAGGTCGCAATCGTGCTCGCCGTTTCCGAATGGCTGCCGACCGCGATCATCAGTCCGGCGAACAGCAGGGCGGCATGGTTGGCGAGGAAAAAGCCGGCGGATCTCTTTGCCTGGCAGGCCATCCAGCAGGCGGCCGACGCGGCGAGGATGATGGCTGCGTCGAGAGCCATCGAGCCGCCGAGATAGAAGTCCACCTGCTGCCAGAACATTGTCGAGAAGGGCCGCAGCTCGAACCAGACGCGCCACATGGCGGGGCTCGCCGAATAGGTTCCGAGAAGGAATGTCGCCGTCCGCTCCGCCGCCAGCAGGAACAGCATGAGGGCCGGGAAGGCAAAGAGCAGTGTCGGCTTGCGCGTCATGTCATCCCCTCGACAACCGATGCCTGAATGTAGGCCGCATTGGTTGCGCGAGACTTAACGCAACGCCTTGCTTTTCAAGCAATGTCGCCGGTGCCTAATGTATGATGCGGTGAAACGATGGGGCGCGCTTGTGGGCGAGGTGAAATCGACCGGCCGGCTTGCCACGACGCTCGGCGGCCTGGGGCTGGTCGCCGGCGCGCTGATGATTGCCGGGTCCAGGCACTGGTTGCCGACCACCCTCCCCTCCTATCCGCCGACCCCGGAGGCAGGCGAAGCGCGACCAGCTCCTCACGTCCCCGTTCCTGACGCACGGCCCGGCCAGCCGGCGCGCCGAATCGCCGAGGACCTCATCGCGCCGCCGCCGCTCGACGTGGCGGGCATCGAGCGCGTCGAGGCTCGCCCGCCGCTCGGCGAGCTTGGGCGCGCCTCGCCGCCAAGGACGCCGATGCCGCAGGACTGGCGTGAGACCCTGCTTTATCGTCCGGTCGCCGTGTCGTCAGCGGTCTTCGAAGCCATGGGACGCAGGGTCATCATCAGCGGCGCGGTCGATATCGGCCCCGACAGGGCCTGCTCGTTCGGCGATGCCATCTGGCCCTGCGGCCAGCGCGCCCGCGCCGCCTTCAACGCCTGGCTGCGCGGCCGGGCGCTCAAATGTGTCCTGCCGCCCGATGGCGACCGCTTCGCCGTCGCCGCGCCCTGCACGCTCGGCAAGCAGGATGTCGGCGCCTGGCTCGTTGCCAATGGCTGGGCGATGGCGGCGCCCGGCGGACTCTACGACAAGGCCGAAGCGGTGGCCCGGGGCGCCCAGATGGGCATCTTCGGCCCGCCGCAATAAGCACCCCAGGAAAAGCGCGAGACGGCTTTCCGTTCGGAATTGCGTAATAACGGAATGGTCAAAAGCGTTAAGCGATCCTACCAAATGCCGACCTGCGACCGAATCAGATCGTCGAAGCGAGCCCGGGCCGCGGCCGCTGACGAGTGCCCCTCCAACGCCGCCCACGGAGAAAGACGCTGAATTCCTTCAAATTGTAGGCCTCGCTGAAACGGAAATCGTAACACCCCGCCTTTAAGCCAATGCGTCCAACAGGAGATTGGCCAGTGAGCACAAAAAAAGAGACCGCACCGGCAGGGGCATGGAAGCATGTCCTTTGGCTGTCCCTGCTCGGCACCGCCGCCTGCGTGGGCCTGTCGCTCGGCCTCAACTATCTGCTCCTGCTCAGCGACGCCTTGACGCCGTTCGGCCGCAGCGTCATCACGGCGGCGCTTCTGCCCATCATCATCGGTCTGCCGCTTTTTGCCCTGCTCGGCTGGAGAGAGGTCGAGCTCCGCCGTTACCGGCAGGAACTCACCAGGTCCGGCACCTATGACCGTCTGACGGGCTGTCTCAACGGGGCTGTGTTCACCTCGATGGTCGACAGACGGGCGGCGAGACCGTCCGGCCCGCGCTCCGGCGCCTTCCTCGTCATTCACCCGGAGCATCTTGCATCGATCAATCTGCGCTTCGGTCTTGGCTGGGGCGACGAGGCCTTGCGGCTCATCGCCTCGGCCATCAGGTCCTCGGTGCGCAAGGACGACCTGATCGGGCGCATCGGAAATTCGATGTTCGGGGTTTTCCTTCCCGGCGCGACGAGCCAGGACGCCAAGGAGATCGGCGAACGTGTTCGAGACGCGGTCGGACAGATTTATTTCGCGCCGAAAGGCGACAAGGACGTGCTTACCATCCGCGTCGGCGGCGTTGTCTTCGAGCATGAACTGGCGTTCGAGGACATGTTCCGGTCGGCGGAAGAGCTCCTGTTGGAGGCTCAGGACGAGGCCGACCTGGCGTTATCGCATATCAGCAACTGACCCTGCGAGCGGAACCCCAACGACCTCCGCGGGCGACATTCCCGCGGTATATCGTTCTTCAAAAGCGGCCTGATCGTTTTATGCCTCAGATGCCGCCCATGCAGAGATACTTCATCTCGAGGTAATCCTCGAGGCCGTGGCGGGAACCCTCCCGCCCGATACCGGACTGCTTGACCCCGCCGAACGGCGCGGCTTCCGAGGACATGCGTCCGGTGTTGATGCCCACCATGCCATATTCCAGGGCCTCCGCCACACGCCAGACCCGCTTCAGGTTCGATGCGTAAAAATAGGCGGCGAGGCCGTAGATCGTGTCGTTGGCTTCACGCACGACCTGATCCGCATCTTCGAAGCGGATGACCGGGGCCAATGGCCCAAACGTCTCCTCCTGCGCCACCGTCATTGCGCTGGAAATATCAGTAAGGACGGTCGGTTGGAAAAAAGTGCCGTCTGAACCAATCCGACCTCCGCCGCACCGGATCGCACCGCCTTTTCCCACGGCATCGGCGATATGGGATTCGATCTTGGCGAGCGCCGGCCTGTCGATCAGCGGGCCGATGGCGACATCGGGATCGAAACCGTCGCCGACCTGAAGCTGGCGAACCCGTTCCACGAATTTATCGACGAACTCGTCATGAACGCCCGACTGCACGTAAAGGCGATTCGCTGAAACGCAGGTCTGGCCGGCATTGCGGAACTTCGCCTGGATCGCCCCGTCCACGGCGGCGTCGATGTCGGCGTCGTCGAAGACGATGAAAGGCGCATTGCCGCCCAGCTCGAGACTGACCTTCTTGATCTGGTCCGAGCACTGGCGCATGAGCAGCCGGCCGACCTCGGTCGATCCGGTGAAGCTGATCTTGCGCACTTTGGGATTGTGGCAGAGCTCACGCCCCACCGCGGCGCCCTCGGAGGCATAGATAAGGTTCACGACACCGTCTGGGAAACCGGCCTCGGCGGCGAGCGCGAACATGGCGCCCGCGACAAGCGGTGTCTGCTCGGCAGGCTTCAGCACGATGGCGCAGCCCGCCGCCAGCGCCGGCGAGATCTTGCGCGCCACCATCGATGCGGGAAAATTCCATGGGGTGATCGTGCCGACAACGCCGATAGGCTGCTTGATCACCAGCATGCGACGGTCCGTTGACGGTGCTGAGATCGTCTCGCCGTAGATACGATTGGCCTCCTCGGCATACCATTGCAGATACGCCGCCGCATGCGAGACCTCCGATTTGGCTTCGGCAAGCGGCTTGCCCATCTCCGCGGTGAGGATAGCGGCGAGGTCGTCGGTGTGGGTGACGATCAACTGATGCCACCGCCACAAGATTTCGCTGCGCTCCCGGGCGGTCAGTGCTGCCCATTCGGCCTGAGCGACATAAGCCTTGTCGATCGCCGCGCGCGTCTCCTCGACGCCCATGTCGAGAAGTTCCGCCAGCAGTTCGCCGGTCGATGGATTGAAGACCTCGAACGTACGCCCGCCAGCCGGCATGCCAAGCGCCGGCACACGGTCGATCGCGGCAAACAGGTCGGGGGATTTCAGGTGGCGGATCATCGGCGGGCACAGGGGCATACCGGTCTCCTCCTTAAGCAGCTTGATGGTTGTCAATGGCGCCAACGTGTATGCCGCGCATCCACGCCTCTCATAGGGCCTGGGAAGGACGGCGGTAGACCCACCCGTTGCAGCCGGCGTCGCGGAGCCAAGTTCAGGCGAATCGTCCCTCGACCTTGCTTGGATTTCCGGTTGCGTTAGCATAGCAACGAATTAGCTATGCCTGAAAAAGCCGGATTTCGCTGAGGGGGCGAAATTTCATGGAGATGCAGCAGGTCCGATATTTTCTGGCCCTGTCCAGCACGTTGAACTTCACCAGAGCGGCCGAGGAGTGCAATGTCACTCAGCCCGCGCTGACGCGAGCCATCAAGACGCTGGAGGAGGAGCTAGGCGGAGAGCTTCTTCGTCGTGAACGCCAGCATTCCCACTTGACCGAGCTTGGCCGGCGCATGCTGCCCCTGCTGCAGCAGTGCTACGACGCGGCGACCTCTGCCAAGTCACTAGCCAAGGCAGTGCAAAGCAGCGACGTCGCGCCTCTCAACGTCACGATTTCGAACAGCATCAACATTGCGCTGCTGGTTTCGCCGTTCACCGAGCTTTTTCGGGCCTATCCCGGCGCGCATCTCAAAATCCACCGCGGCTCGCCGGCGGCTGTGGTAGAGGCGCTCAAGAATGGTGAGGTCGAATTAGCCGTTGCCGGTCCGCTGGGCCAGGTTTGGGATCGCCTCGACACCTGGTCACTTTTCCAAGAGGGGATCGAGCTCGCCGTGAA
>NZ_RZSC01000209.1:0-8655 GCF_003998155.1 Mesorhizobium sp. M1E.F.Ca.ET.063.01.1.1 | reverse complement strand
AGATCGAGGTGCGCGCCTTCGAGAAGGTGCAGGACGCGGTCAAGGCCGCCGCCAAGCGCCAGAGCCAGGCTCTGCGCACCATCGAAGCGCAGCCGGCGGCTTAAGGCTAGGCAGAAATGAAATATGAAAAGGCGGCGCTTCAGCGCCGCCTTTTTTGTTGTCGTAACTGGCTGGTATGGCGGGTTGAGATTCAGGTCAGCCCGAGCCGAAAATGGTGGCTTCCGAGAACCGGCCTACGCCGGCCGTAGCCTTCATAGAGCGGAGACACTTATAAGGGCTTCGGCCGGCGTAGGCCGGAGCGGAGCGCACTTAAAGTACGTGAGCACCGGAAGCGCAGGAAGCCGCCATTTGCAGGCCGGGACCACCTGAACATCAGCCTGCCGAAGGCTGCTTGGTCTTCCTCAGATACGGCAGCACCGTCTCATAGGCACCGAAGCGCTTGATCGCATCCTCGTTGGAGACCGCGGCGGTGATGATGACGTCCTCGCCCTGTTTCCAGTTGGCCGGCGTCGCGACCTGGTGCTTGGCCGTTAGTTGAACGGAATCGATGACGCGCAGGATCTCATCGAAGTTGCGGCCCGTGGTCATCGGATAGGTCAGCACCAGCTTGATCTTCTTGTCGGGGCCGATGACGTAGACCGAGCGCACGGTGGCGTTATCGGCCGGCGTGCGGCCTTCCGAGGTCTCGCCGGCGCCCGCCGGCAGCATCTCGTAAAGCTTGGCGACCTTGAGGTCCTTGTCGCCGATGAGCGGATAGTTCACCGTTTGGCCGGTCGCGGTCTTGATGTCGGCATGCCACTTTTCGTGGCTCGATACCGGATCGACCGAAATGCCGATGATCTTGACGTTCCGCTTCCTGAACTCGCCTTCCAGCCCGGCCATCGTGCCGAGCTCGGTCGTGCAGACCGGCGTGAAGTCTTTCGGATGGCTGAAAAGCACCGCCCAGCCGTCACCGATCCACTGATGGAAATTCACCGTTCCTTGCGTGGTTTCGGCCGTGAAGTCCGGCGCGATATCGTTGATACGAAGGCTCATGACGTGCTCCCTACCCTGTGACATGTCGCCGACGGGCCAACCCCATCGGCCTGGCTACGCCTTCTATACCGCCGGACGGCTGTGTTCAAAAGGCTTATGCCTGCAAGCGTGACCGAAGCGGCGGAAAAATTTCGTCTTTTCCTGGAAAAGACAGCAGGAATTTCCGTGGGGGACTGGACGAAGCGGCTTAAGCCTTCTTCACCGCCAGCGTCGTCGCGAGATCTTCCATGCGCTGCGCCAATGCGCCGAGCGCGGTGGTCAGCACGCTGTCGCTCTTGTCGGCCTTGGTCAGCGCCTCGTCGCGCGTCTTGCGCAGCGTGAGCACTTCGCTCTCCATGCCCTTGACCCGCTTGTTGAGCTCCGAGAGCTCGTCCATCACCATGATGCCGGCCATCACGGTCAGCCGCTGGTCGCCGATCTCACCGAAGGAATCCTTCAAGTGCATGACGTAGCGGTCGAAGCGCTCGGCGAGATCGATCAGATGCTCTTCCTGGCCTTCGTCACAAGCCATCCGGTACTGCTTGCCGTCGATGGAAACCGTCACCTGTGCCATTGGACTACCTGTCGAGTACAGCGCGGATGGTTTCCATGGCGGTCACCAGCCGGCGCGACACTTCCTTGTTGGCATCTTCCAGCCGTTCGGCGCGGGCTTCGGAATTGTCGAGCTCCTGCGCCAGCCGCGAGCGGTCGGCATTCATGCGCTGCACCTCGGCCTCGGCCTCGGAATAGTCGCGCTCATGCTCGAGCCGCGCCGCCACGGCGCTTTCCAGCCCTTCCATGGCCTTGCCGAGCCTGGCGATGACTTCTTTAAGGGTCGTTTCCCCGGTCATGGCCTTCGTCCTATGCCCTGCCCGTCACCGAATCGCTCGCGTTCAGAACGCGTTATGTCGGAAAGATTAGGCGCCGGGTGAAGCGCGCGTCAATAAAGCTCTCGCGACTGTCCCCCGCTAACGCTAATGTAGCGCATCCGACCCCTTCACAAGCCCGGCAAAAGTCGACCGATTTGTTGACTCAAGGGCCGCGCCTGCTATGTGTCGCGGCATCCTTTCCAAGGGCTCTCCCCCAAGGGCTCACCCAAGGCTCCAACCCACTTCCGGAGGAAGCATGACCTCGCGTGAACAACATGACCGGATGGCCAATGCTATCCGTTTCCTTTCCATGGACGCCGTCGAGAAGGCGAATTCCGGCCATCCGGGCCTGCCCATGGGCTGCGCCGACATCGCCACGGTGCTGTTCACCCGCTTCCTGAAATTCGACGCCAGGGCCCCGCACTGGGCCGACCGCGACCGCTTCATCCTGTCGGCCGGCCACGGCTCGATGCTGCTCTACTCGCTCCTCTACCTCACCGGTTACGAGGACATGACGATCGACCAGATCAAGAACTTCCGGCAGCTCGGATCGAAGACCGCGGGCCATCCCGAATACGGCCATGCCGCCGGCATCGAGACGACCACCGGCCCGCTCGGCCAGGGCCTTGCCAATTCGGTCGGCTTCGCGCTCGGCGAGCGCATCATGAATGCTGCGTTCGGCAACGACCTCGTCGACCATTACACCTATGTGCTGGCCGGCGACGGCTGCCTGATGGAAGGCATCAGCCAGGAAGCCATCGCCCTTGCCGGTCATCTCAAGCTCAACAAGCTGATCGTCTTCTGGGACAACAACAACATCTCGATCGACGGTCCGGTCTCGCTCGCCGACAACACCGATCAGGTCGCCCGCTTCCAGGCCAGCGGCTGGAATGCAAGCCACATCGACGGCACCGATCCGGAAGCGATCGCCTATGCCATCGAAGCCGCCCGCCATTCCGACAAGCCGACGATGATCGCCTGCAAGACGACCATCGGCTTCGGTGCCCCGACCAAGGCCGGCACCAACAAGGCGCATGGCTCGCCGCTCGGCGCCGAGGAAATCGCCGGCGCCCGCAAATTCTTCAACTGGGAGTCGCCGCCCTTCGAGGTGCCGGCCGACATCCTCGACGCCTGGCGCGCGGTCGGCAAGGCCGGCGCCAAGGCACGCGCCGACTGGGAAGGCCGGCTCGCCAAGGCCGACGCCAAGCTGCAGGGCGAATTCGAGCGCCGCCTTGCCGGCAAGCTGCCGGGCAATTTTGACGCCGTGATCGCCGACTACAAAAAGAAGCTCTCGGCCGACAAGCCGAAGGTGGCCACCCGCAAATCCTCGGAAATGGCGCTGGAAGTCATCAACGGCGCGGTGCCGGAAACCATCGGCGGCTCGGCCGACCTCACCGGCTCCAACAACACCAAGACCAGCCAGACCAAGAACATCACGCCCGACGACTACGGCCAGCGCTATGTCCACTACGGCATCCGCGAGCATGGCATGGCCGCGGCGATCAACGGCCTGACGCTGCATGGCGGCCTGATCGCCTATGGCGGCACCTTCCTCTGCTTTTCCGATTATGCCCGCCCCTCGATGCGCCTTGCCTCGCTGATGGGCATCCGCTCGATCTTCGTCATGACGCACGACTCGATCGGCCTCGGCGAGGACGGCCCGACCCATCAGCCGGTTGAGCATCTGGCGGCGCTGCGCGCCATTCCGAACCACAACGTGTTCCGCCCGGCCGACGCGGTGGAGACGGCGGAATGCTGGCAGCTCGCGCTGGAATCCAAAAAGACGCCCTCGACCCTGGCGCTGACCCGCCAGAACCTGCCGACCGTGCGCACCGAATTCAACGAGAAGAACCTCAGCGCCTCCGGCGCCTATGAGCTCGCCGCGGCAAACGGCGAGGCGGCTGTGACGATCTTCGCCACGGGTTCTGAGGTCGAGGTCGCCCTCGGCGCCCGCGAGTTGCTCGAGAAGCACGGTCACCCGACCCGCGTCGTCTCGGTGCCCTGCTTCGAGCTGTTCGACCAGCAGAGCGAGGACTACCGCAGGAAGACGATCGGCAACGCCAGGATCAAGGTCGCCATCGAGGCCGGCATCCGCCAGGGCTGGGACCATATCATCGGCAGCGACGGCATCTTCATCGGCATGACCGGCTTCGGCGCCTCGGGCACCATCGAGCAGCTCTATCCGCATTTCGGCATTACGGCGGAAGCTGCGGCGAAAGCAGTGGAAGCGCGCCTGCACGGCAAGTGAGTCACTGCATGTCGCTGGAAAGCACAGCGGTTTTGAGCGACATATGGAAGCAGGAAGGCCCCGGTCCGGCGAAATCATTCAATGGGTTGTGTCGAGCTGGGCTAACCTAATCGATTTAAATTCGGGTATCCTCGGCTGGATTCTTTGTCCGTCCCCCGTTATGAAGCTGCGGACCCATCCGCTTTCCGGCCCCCTAGGGAGAGAAAAATGACCGTCAGAGTTGCCATCAACGGATTTGGCCGCATCGGCCGCAACATCCTGCGCGCGATCCACGAATCCGGCCGCAAGGACATCGACGTCGTCGCCGTCAATGACCTCGGCCCGGTCGAGACCAATGCGCACCTTTTGCGCTACGACAGCGTGCATGGCCGCTTCCCGCATGAGGTGACGGTCGATGGCGACCAGATCTCCGTCGGCGCGGAGAAGTTCAAGGTCACCGCCATCAAGGATCCGACCCAGCTGCCCTGGAAGGAGCTCGGCGTCGACATCGCGCTCGAATGCACCGGCATCTTCACCGCCCGCGACAAGGCCGCCGCGCATCTGACCGCCGGCGCCAAGCGCGTCATCGTCTCGGCTCCGTCCGACGGCGCCGACCTGACGGTCGTCTACGGCATCAACCACGACAAGCTGACCAAGGACCACGTCGTCATCTCGAACGCGTCCTGCACCACCAACTGCCTGGCGCCGCTGGCCGCCGTGCTGCACGAGACCGTCGGCATCGAAAAGGGCATGATGACGACGATCCACTCCTACACCGGCGACCAGCCGACGCTGGACACCATGCACAAGGACCTCTACCGCGCCCGCGCGGCGGCGCTGTCGCAGATCCCGACCTCGACCGGTGCTGCCAAGGCGATCGGCCTGGTGCTGCCCGACCTCAAGGGCAAGCTCGACGGCATCTCGATCCGCGTGCCGACCCCGAACGTCTCGGTGGTCGACTTCAAGTTCATCGCCAAGCGCTCGACCACCGTGCAGGAGATCAACGAGGCGCTGATCGCCGCCTCCCAGGGCAAGCTGAAGGGCGTGCTCTCGGTCACCCATCACCCGAACGTGTCGATCGACTTCAACCACGATCCGCACTCCTCGATCGCGGCGCTCGACCAGACCAAGGTCATGGACGGCAACTTCGTCTCGGTGCTCTCCTGGTACGACAACGAATGGGGCTTCTCCAACCGCATGGGCGACACGGCTGTCGCCTTCGGCAAGACCATCGCCTGAACGCGGGCTTTCTTTTGATCGCGTGAAACGCCCGGCTTCGGCCGGGCGTTTTCGTTCCATATCAGCGGCATGGGGCAAAAAACCACGCCGCCGCCTTGCACTGGTCATGTCTTCGCCCCACTCTGCCGTAAAGCGGGAGGGAGCGGATTTGAGGGGCAATTCCGGATGGAGCATGCGATCTATCTTGTGACGCTGGTCGGCACGGCGCTCGTCGTTGCCGCCGCGTTTTCGAGCCTGATCGCCTTTCGCTTCGGCGCGCCCCTGCTGCTCCTCTTTCTCTGCATCGGCCTTGCCACCGGCGTCGATGGGCTGGGCATCGAATTCGACAATGCGCGCCTGGCTTATTTTGCCGGCTCACTGGCGCTGGCCGTCATCCTGTTCGATTCCGGTTTCGGCACGCCGCTCAACGCCTTGCGCCAGGCTGCCGGACCGGCGCTGTCGCTGGCCACTGTCGGCGTGGTCCTGACCACGGGTATTTTCGGCGTCGCGGCCTACTATCTGCTCAATCTCAGCTCGCTGGAATCCTCGCTGCTTGGCGCCGCCGTCGCCTCGACCGACGCGGCGGCGGTGTTCTTCCTGCTGCGCGCCGGCGAAATCCATTTGCGCGAGCGCGTGCGCTCCACCCTCGAGGTCGAATCCGGCACCAACGACCCGATCGCCATCTTCCTGACCATCACTCTGGTCGAGATCATTGCGGCTCACGCCAACCCGGAGGCGAACGTTCTCGCCATCAATCTGGCAGTCGGCTTCCTCATCAATATGGGGCTTGGCGCCGTCATCGGCGTGCTCGGCGGCATGGCAATCGTGCGCCTCGTCGAGCGACTGAACCTCGACCACGGGCTGCTGCCGATCTTCGTGCTGACGCTCTCGCTGATGGTCTTCGCCGCAGCCGGCGCCGTCGGCGGCTCGGGCTTCCTCGCGGTCTACCTCGCCGGCCTCGTCGCCGGCAATTCCGACATCCGCGCCGTCACCATCCTCAAGCGCTTCCAGGACGGCATGTCGTGGCTGGCGCAGATCATCATGTTCCTCATCCTCGGCCTGTTCGCCACGCCGTCGCAGTTCCCGGCGATCCTGGCGCCGGCGATCATGCTGGGCCTGTTCCTGATCTTCGTGGCGCGGCCTTTAGCCGTCTGGCTGTGCCTTATCCCGTTCCGCCTGCCGCGCCCGGAGGTCGCCTTCGTCTCCTGGGTCGGCCTGCGCGGCGCGGTCTCGATCCTGCTTGCCATCACGCCGCTGCTCGGCGGTCTCGAGCAAGGACGTCTGATCTTCAATGTCGCCTTCATCATCGTGCTTGTGTCGCTGGTGGTCCAGGGCTGGACCGTCGGTCCGCTGGCGCGCCGCCTCGGCCTGATCGTGCCGGCGCGGCTCGGACCGCTCGACAAGGTCGAGCTCGAACTTCCGGGCTCAGCGCATCATGAGCTGCTCGCCTATCGCGTGGCGCCCGGCAGCCCGGTGGCGCGCGGCGAGCGCATCCCGCGCTGGGCGAGGCCGTCGCTGGTGCTGCGCGACGGCCGCTCCATGCGCTTCCAGGACATGGGCCGGCTGACCGCCGGCGATCAGGTCTACATCTTCGTGCCGGACCGCTATCCGCGCCTGCTCGACAAGCTCTTCGCCAGCCGCGCCGTGGTCGACCCCGAGGATGCGGACTTCTTCGGCGCATTCGCCCTCGATCCGGCCCGCTCCGCGGGAGAGCTGGAAGCCGCCTACGCGCCGGGTCTCACCGAGGCCGAGCAGAAGCTCACCGTCGCAGCACTGGTCACGGAGCGGCTCGGCGGCCACGCCGAATATGCCGACCGCGTGATGATCGGTCCGATCGAGCTGATCGTGCGCGATGTCGACGAGAAGGGCAGGATCACTGGCCTTGGCCTGTCCTTCGAGCCGACCGCGCCGGTGGCGCGCGTGCCGGTTTTCCTGAGCGCCGGCGAGATCGCCGACCGCGTCGCCGCCTTCATTCGCAACTGGCGCAAACCGGCGGAAAAGCAGGCCGCCGGGGACGCGCCAAACGACACGGCGGCGCCCGAACCAGATGGACAAAAGGCAACCAGCGAAAGCTGATGTCTCACTGCGACATTATTTTTGCGCGCACGCCCTAACGCAGACCTTGCATCGTCCCCGCTGCCGGGTAAGGTCGCCGCGTTTTTTCGAGGGAAAGGAACGACCATGGCCGGCTTCAAGACACTCGACGATATCGGCGCCGTCAGCGGCAAGCGCGTCCTGGTGCGCGTCGACCTCAATGTGCCGGTAGCCGACGGCAAGGTGACCGACGCCACGCGCATCGAGCGCATCGCGCCGACCATTTCCGAGCTCTCCGGCAAAGGCGCCAGGGTCATCCTGCTCGCGCATTTCGGCCGGCCCAAGGACGGCCCGTCGGCCGAATTCTCGCTGGAGCCGATCGCCCGGGCGACGGCCGAGGTGCTCGGCCGCCCGGTCGGTTTCGCCTCCGACTGTATCGGCGACAAGGCCGCGGAAGCGGTCGCGGCCATGAAGGACGGCGATGTGCTGCTCCTGGAAAACACCCGCTTCTACAAGGCCGAGGAGAAGAACGAGCCGGCCTTCACCGAAAAGCTCGCCGCCAATGGCGACATCTATGTCAACGACGCCTTTTCCGCCGCGCACCGGGCGCATGCATCGACCGAAGGTCTGGCGCACCGGCTGCCCGCCTATGCCGGACGCACCATGCAGGCCGAGCTCGATGCGCTGGAAAAGGGCCTCGGCAATCCGGTGCGGCCGGTCGTCGCCATTGTCGGCGGCGCCAAGGTCTCGACCAAGATCGATCTCCTGATGAATCTGGTGAAGAAGGTCGATGCGCTGGTCATCGGCGGCGGCATGGCCAATACCTTCCTCGCCGCGCGTGGCACCGATGTCGGCAAATCGCTGTGCGAGCATGACCTTGCCGGCACCGCCAAGCAGATCATGATCGAGGCGGCCGAAGCCGGCTGCGCCATCATCCTGCCCGCCGACGGCGTCGTCGCGAAAGAATTCAAGGCGGGTGCTGCGAGTGAAACCGTCGCTATCGAGGCCGTGCCGGCCGATGGCATGATCCTCGATGTCGGCGCAAAGACCGTCAAGAGCGTCACCGACTGGATCGACCGCGCCGCGACTCTGGTGTGGAACGGCCCGCTCGGCGCCTTCGAGATCGAGCCCTTCGACCATGCCACGGTAGCGGCGGCGAAGCACGCCGCTGCCCGCACCAGGGAAGGCAAGCTGGTTTCGGTCGCCGGCGGCGGCGACACGGTGGCGGCGCTCAACCATGCCGGCGTCGCCGACGATTTTACCTATGTCTCTACCGCCGGCATGGTTGAGCGC
>NZ_RZSC01000208.1:0-8703 GCF_003998155.1 Mesorhizobium sp. M1E.F.Ca.ET.063.01.1.1 | reverse complement strand
GACTTGGTCACCTCAATTGAAACTCGGCGGCTTCGAAAGGTCGGGCGCCGGCGCCCGACCTTTCGAAGCCGCCGAGTTTCAATTGAGGTGACCAAGTCATGAGAGCCGTCCGGCTGGAAGCAATCGGCAGCATTGCGCTTCGCGAGGTCGCCAAACCTTCACCAGGGCCGGAGGATGTCCTGGTGCGGATCGAAGCCTGCGGCGTCTGCGGCACCGACAGGCACCTTCTCCATGGCGAGTTTCCGTCAAAACCGCCGGTGACGCTCGGCCACGAATTCTGCGGCATCGTCGAGGCTGTCGGAGATGCGGTTGCCGATATCTCTGTCGGCGACCGCGTCACCGGCGACCCCAACATTTCCTGCGGGCGCTGCAGCCACTGCCGGGCCGGCCGGGTCAACCTGTGCAGCAATCTCAGGGCGATCGGCATCCACCGCGACGGCGGTTTTGCAGACTATGTCGTGATGCCGCAAAGCCAGGCCTTCCTCTTGCCCGCCGATCTCAAGCCGACGCATGGCGCCTTCTGCGAGCCGCTGGCCTGCTGCCTGCACGGCGTCGACCTCGCCGGCATCAAACCGGGCGCTTCGGTTGTGGTGCTCGGCGGCGGCGTCATCGGCCTGCTTGTCGTGCAATTGGCTAAGCTGGCGGGCGCCGCGACGATCATCCTGTCGACCCGGCAGGCCTCGCGCCGGGCGCTTGCCGAGGAGCTCGGCGCGACGGCAACCGTCGATCCAAGCGCCATCGACCCCATCGAGGCCATCGCCGGACCGGCTGGCCTGGTGCCTGGCGGCGTCGACGTCGTGCTCGAATGCGCCGGCGTTCCCGACACCGTGGAACAATCGATGCGACTGGCGAAGGCCGGCGGCACGGTGGTGATCGTCGGCGTGATGCCTCAGGGCCAGAAGGTCGCCTTCGAGCCCTTCGATGTCCTGTTCCGCGAGTTGAAGGTCCTTGGCTCCTTCATCAACCCCTTCACGCATCGCCGCGCCGCGGAGCTCGTCGCGTCGGGCGCGATCGAGATCGACAAGCTGATTTCGAAGCAAGTGCCCCTCGAAGAGGCGCCGCGCGTGATCTCGAACCCCGCGGCCCCCGGTGAGGTCAAGGTGCTGGTGGTGCCGAACAATAGCTGAAGCACCGGTTTTGCGCTCAGTTCTTCCCTTCTCCCCTTGTGGGAGAAGGTGTCGCCGAAGGCGACGGATGAGGGGTGCTCCAGCTTGGCGCAGACCTTCAGCGTTGGACGCCGCGACAGAATCGCCAACGCCTCATTCCTTCCAACACCCCTCATCCGTCTCGTCGCTGCGCGCCGATCCACCTTCTCCCACAAGGGGAGAAGGGGAGGGCCTTGCAAGGTCTTCCAGAAGGAAAGGCGGATCGCCTACAGCTTGCCGTTGCGCTGCTGCACCATCATGAAGGTGTCATAGTTGTATTCGGCGACCTGGGCCCAGAGATAGTGCTCCTTGCGGAAGCCCTTGATCGACTCCCAGATCTTCTTGAACGGCGCGTTGTTGGCTTCCATTTCGGCATAGACTTCGTTGGCCTTTTCGAAGCAAGCCGCCATGATTTCCTGGCTGAAAGGCGCCAGTTTGGCGCCGCCGGCCACCAGCCGCTTCACCGCCGCCGGATTGAGATTGTCGTACTTCTGCAGCATGTTCGCGTCGGCGGCTTGCGCGGCCGTGTGTACCAGCGACTTGTAGGCCGGCGACAGCTCCTCGTACTTGGCCTTGTTGAACATCAGATGCACGGTCGGGCCGCCTTCCCACCAGCCGGGATAGTAGTAGTAGGGCGCGACCTTGTAGAAGCCGAGCTTCTCGTCGTCATAGGGGCCGACCCATTCGGCGGCGTCGATCGTGCCTTTTTCCAGCGCCGGATAGATGTCGCCGCCGGCGATCTGCTGCGGCACGACGCCGAGCTTCTGCACCACCTTGCCGGCGAAGCCGCCGATGCGCATCTTGAGGCCGGAGAGATCGGCCACGGTGTTGATCTGCTTGCGGAACCAGCCGCCCATCTGCACGCCGGTGTTGCCGCCCGGCAGACCGAACAACCCCTGCGTGGCCAGGAATTCGTTGAACAGGTCGATGCCGCCGCCATGGTAGTGCCAGGCATTGATGCCGCGCGCGTTGAGCGAGAACGGCACCGCCGCGCCCAGCGCCCAGGTCGGGTCCTTGCCCCAGTAGTAGTATGCCACCGTATGACAAGCCTCGACGGTGCCGGCAGCGGTGGCGTCCGCAGCCTGCAGGCCGGGCACCAGCTCGCCCGATGCGAAGACCTGGACCTGGAAATTGCCGTCGGTCGCTTCCGACAGCATCTTGGAGAAGACTTCCGCGCCGCCATAGATCGTGTCGAGCGATTTCGGGAAGGACGATGCCAGCCGCCACGTCACTTTCGGATTGGACTGGGCTATCGCCGGCGTGGCAAGCGCTGCGGCCGCTGCCGCGACGCCGACGCCGGACGCACCGGCCTTGCGGATGAATGAACGACGATCCATGCAGTTTCCTCCCTTGTGGATCAGCTGACCGACATTCGGGCATCCTCGCCGCCCGGACCGGTTGGGGAAGAAACATACACAGGCGAGAGGTCGAGTCCAGTATCGGGGGCTATGTGCAACTATAGTCTAACGCCAAATTTCGTGGCCTATCCGTGGAGATGAAACTTGCCATGGCAAAACGCCCTCGGATCGCCTATTTTGTAGGCAGAATAATCCGTTAGCCCTCAATGGAACCGATATCCAAAATGCAGCAGCCGCTCGTCGCCGTCTCGACCGATGTCCGCCAGTTCGACAACTACACCTGGCATGCCGCCCCGCAGCAGTATATCGAGGCGGCGATCGCCGGCGCCGGCGTGTTCCCGCTGCTGGTGCCCTCTTTCGGCGACCGGCTGGATTTCGACGAACTGCTGTCCTCGGTCGACGGCGTCATGGTCACGGGTTCGAAATCCAATGTGCATCCGTCACTCTACGGCGGCGACGCAACCGAGGCCAACGGACCCTACGATCCGGCGCGTGACGCCACCACGCTGCCGCTGATCCGCAAGGCGATCGAGCGCGGCGTGCCGCTGCTTGCCATCTGCCGCGGCATCCAGGAACTGAACGTGGCGCTGGGCGGCACGCTGGGCACCGAGATCCACGAGCGCGAGGGCACGCTCGACCACCGCGCGCCGGTCAGCGACAATCAGGATGAGCGCTTCGGCATCCGCCAGGCGATTTCGATCAAGCCCGGCAGTTGCCTGGCAGGCGTGTTCGGCGCCGGCGAGATCATGGTCAATTCCGTGCACCGCCAGGCGGTGGACCGGCTCGGATCGAAACTGCAGGTCGAGGCGGTGGCCGGCGATGGCACCGTCGAGGCGGTCTCGGTGAAGGATGCCCGCGCCTTCGCGGTCGGCGTCCAGTGGCACCCCGAATATTGGGTGAAGTCGGACAGCAACTCGGCGAAGATCTTCCGCGCGTTCGGCGATGCCGTGCGCCTGCATGCGGCGGCGAAAGCCGGGGCGCGCGCGGCGGCAGAGTAGGCTGCTTACAGGAAAATCCGGTAGCTATTCGTCGCTGTTGAGCGCCAGCAGCGGCGCGGCCGGCGCGTAGGATTCGTAACCGTCGCCATCGGCGACGCTGAAAGTGACGATCGGATCGATGCCGTTCTCGCTGAAGGCGACCGTGCCGTCCGCCTGCTCGCGCCAGAATTTCACACGCTCGATGCCGGGCATCAGCGTGCGGCAATCAGGAGCGAGGCTGAGCCGCGACAGCCCGTCCGACACCTCGGCGCCGCGCTGGACGGCGCAGGCCGCTTCGTCGCCATTGGCCGTCAATTTGTAGATGCTTGACGCGGCGGGCTCGTTGGCCGCGCTTTGGCTATCGCCGCCATGCAGGAACTGCACGCCCCCGAACAACGCAACCGACGCAACCAAGCCAGTCAACAGCTTCACTCTGCTTCTCCGCACCAAGAGCGCGTCGCGCTTTTTTGCCTCTGGTCCACGCATGTCGCCGTCTCCAAACTTTCGGCGATATGCATAACGAAGTATGCACAATGATTCCAAAGGGTTAATCAGGCGTTAATAAATGTGGCCGATCAGGCGCGCGGCCTGATGTTGATCGTCTCCGGTACCGCGGTCAGCGGCCGGCGCTCGCCGAACCAGGAAATCAGATTGTCGACGCAGAGATCGGCCATGGCCCGGCGGGTGTGGTCCGACGCCGAGCCGACATGCGGCAGAAGCGAGGTGTTGGGCGCTTCGAGCAGGGCCTGAGGCACATTCGGTTCGTCGGCAAAGACATCGAGCCCGGCAGCGGCGATGGCGCCGTTATCGAGAGCCGCGGCGAGAGCCGCCTCATCCACCGTGCTGCCGCGGCCGATGTTGACGAAGACGCCGTTCGGCCCCAGCGCCGACAGGATCTCGGCATTGATGGCCTTTTCCGTCGATGCGCCGCCTGGCGCGATGCAGATCAGCGTATCGACCGCCTCGGCCAAGCCCTTCAGCGTCGCATGGTATTCGTAGGACAGGCCCTCGACCTTGCGGCGGTTGTGATAGGCGATCGGCAGGCCGAAGGCCTCGAGGCGACGGGCGACGGCAAGGCCGATTCGGCCCATGCCAAAGATACCGATGCGGCGGCCGCGCAAGGTGAGCCGGCTCAGACGATAGTTGCCCTGCTTCACCCAGTCGCCGTCGCGCAGCCATTTCTCGGCAGCGTACATTTCCCGCACGGTGTTGATCAGCAGGCCGATCGTGGTGTCGGCGACCTCCTCGGTCAGCACGTCCGGCGTGTTGGTGACCATCACGCCGCGCTTGGCCGCGTGATTGGCGTCCACCGAATCATAGCCGACGCCAAAATTGGCGATGATTTCGAGATTGGGCAGCGCATCGATCATGGCCGCGTCGATGCCGCCGAAGCAGGCGATGCCGCGCACGACCTCGCGCATCTCGCCGGTAACGAGCGACGGATCGGCGCGCTCGATCCGCACGCGCCGGAATGCCTTATCGATCCGGCCGACCGCGTGGTCGTTGAAATGCCCGGGCACCAGGATGGCGACCGGGAACCTTGCTTCGGCTTTTGTCATTGGCGCTCCACCGGCTTGCCGGTGGACTGGCGCACATGCAGCTCCGGCTTGATCAGTTCCTGCGAGGGCCGCACGGCCTGCCCGTTCAGCTTGTCGAGCAGCGCGCTGGCGGCGCGGCGGCCGACTTCGCGCTGGCCATTCCAGACCGTCGTCAATGCCGGAGTTGCGATTGCGGCCTCCTCGAGATCGTCATAACCGGTGACCGAAATGTCGACGCCCGGCACGAGGCCGGCCCGCGCAATGCCGTTCATCAGTCCGATGGCGACCAGATCATTCCAGCAGCAGGCGGCTGTCGGCTTGTCCTTCAGCGCCAGAAACTGTCCCGCGGCCTCGAAACCGGCCTGCTTGGTGCGCGGCCCGGGAATACGCCATGACGGCTTCACCTCCAGCCCGGCCGCCTCCATCGCATTGAGATAGCCCTGGTAGCGGTCGCGGCCGGTGGACGTCTGGTCGGTGCCGCCGATCATGGCGATGCGCTTGTGGCCGAGCGAGATCAGGTGGTTGGTCGCGAGCGCCGTGCCATAGGCATCGTCCCCGCGGAAGACCGGCACGTCGGCTCCGGCGACGGTGCGCGCGATCAGCACCGCCGGCAGGCCGTTTTCCTCGGCCATGATGATGTCCTCGGCCGGCGTGCCGATTGCCGGCGACATGATGACGCCGTCAGCGCCGAGCTGCAGCAGCGTGTCGATGAAGGTGCGCTGCTTTTCGAGCTGGTCGTAGTGATTGGACAGGATGAAGGTCTGGCGGCTGCGGTCGAGCTCGCTTTCGATCGAGCGCAGGATCTCGGCGAAGAACGGGTTCATGATGTCGTGCACGACGACGCCGACAATGCCGGAGCGCGAGGTGCGGAGGCTGGCGGCGCGCCGGTTGTAGATATAGCCGATGGCGCGGGCGTGCTCCTTGATGCGCTCGCGCGTGGAGCCGGCGACCAGCGGGCTGTCGCGCAGCGCCAGCGATACCGTTGCCGTGGACACGCCGAGCGCATCCGCGATCGTCGAAAGCTTGATCTTCTGTGCCAGTGCCCTTTGCTCCCCAAGGTCCTCGGAAACACGTTTTTAAATTGTTTAAATTCGGCCTTATGCCATCGATCGGGAGCAATTCAAAGTTTTTTCGCCAGGGTCTCGGCTTCGGTGTCGAGCGAGGCGGAATTGCGCAGGCGCAGCCGGTGCTCGCGATGGATTATGTAGAGGCCGCTGGCGACGATGATGGCCGCACCAAGCAGCGTCCAGCGGTCGGGAAGCTGGTGGAAGATCAGCCAGCCGGAAACGATCATCCACACCATTTGTGAATAGGGGTACGGCGCAAGCGCGGTGGTGGTCGCGAGGCGATAGGCCTGGACCAACAGCCAATGGCCGCCGGCGCCGAACACGCCCAGCATCAACAGGATGAACCAGGGCCAGCCGTCCTGCGGCAGCGCATGCGAGAACGGCAGCATCGGCACGAGCAGCACGGCCGGCGCCAGCGCCGAGAACAGGATCAGGCTCTCGGGCGTCTCCGTCGCCGACATGCGCCGCGTCATGATGACGTAGAAGGAGTTCGACAGCATCGAGCCGAGCGCGAAGAGATGACCTATGCCGAACACCCCGACGCCCGGCCGGGTGATGATGAGGACGCCGACGAAGCCGGCGAGGATCGCCAGCCAGCGCCGCCAGCCGGCCCATTCGCCGAGCAGCGGACCGGCCAATGCGGTGATCACCATCGGGCCGAAGAAGTAGATCGAGGTGGTTTCGGCAAGCTGCAGCGTCCTCAGCGCCAGGACGTTGAACATGGTCGAGCCGAAAAGGAGGCACCCGCGCAGGATATGCGCCGGCAGGTTGTTGGCGCGGAAGCGCAACGGCTCCCGCCAACCGCGCAGGAAGACGCCGACAAGCAGGACATGGACGGTGAAGCGGGTCCAGGCGACGATCAGCGCCGAGACGCCGGCAAGCACCAGGTATTTGCTCGAGGTGTCGAGAAAGGTGAAGCAGACATAGACGCAAAGCATCAACAGCATCGCCGCGGGCGGCGTTGCGCTGTCGTCGGGGTTTCTGGGAACGCTCAAGGTCAGGCCGGGGGAAAGGTAGATGCCTCCCTTTTGCGGCAATCGCCGCCGGCCGGCAAGCCTAAAGCGACTGGCCCAACAAGCGCCCGGGACAGGCTTAGTGCGCACTGCCGTTGACGACTAACCTGAGCCCTTCAATTCTGGAGGCGGAGCAAGGAGCAAAGCAACCCCTACTCCCTACTCCCTACTCCCTACTCCCTACTCCCTACTCCCTACTCCCTACTCCCTACTCCCTACTCCCTACTCCCTACTCCCTAAATCAAGCATGCATGCGGGCGCCCTTGGTGATCTTGTCGACCAACTTCTTTTCAGCACGCAGCGCAATGCCGACCATCCTGGCGTCGTCCGGCGCGAATTCAGCGAAGACGGCGCGGTTGGCCACGTCATGGCCGGTCGAGAACATCTCCTCGACATAGGCCGATGTGATCACGCCGCGCTCCAAAGCCCGGCGATGGATGGTGCTGAGGGTCGGCCCGTCCGCCGAGAGAACGATGACGGGCTGGATCGACAGCGGATTGAAAAGATTGCCGGCGCGATCGCGATAGGGCTCGCCGATGATCTGAGGGAACTGCGCGACGATGCCGCTGGTCAGGAACGCGGTGACGTTGAGCTTCTGCCAGATGGCGAGGTCTTCCCTCAGCACGATTGCAAATTTCGTGTCGAACACCAAAATGCTTCTCCAAAAGGTGACCCATGACGGGCATGGATGAGGCGATGGCGTACGGTCTAGGCGGTGAGGCGCTGGAGGGTCTTGAACGTTCGTGCGCGGATGTGATCGCCGCCGGGGACCGGATCGTTTCGGCGCCCGGCGCCATCGGGCTCGAACGCATCGAAGCACGCTTCCACGGCAACGCCTTCGATCTGCACCGCCACGATACCTATGCCATCGGCGTGACGCTCGACGGCGTGCAGCGCTTCCACTATCGCGGCGCGCTTCGGCACAGCCTGCCCGGCCAGGTGATCGTGCTGCATCCCGACGAACTGCACGATGGCGGCGCCGGCACCGAGGACGGCTTGCGCTACCGGATCCTCTATCTGGAACCGTCGCTGCTTCTCGACTGCTTAGCCGGCACGGCGCTGCCTTTCGTCGAGGACGCGGTGGTCAGCGACGCCGGCCTGCGGGGCACGCTGCTTTCAGCCCTTGCGCCGCTGGATGAAGAGCTCGACGATTTGTTCGTCGCCGATTTCATCGCGCAGCTGGTACAACATCTGAAACATCATGCCGGAGAGCCGGCAAGACCTATGGGAAGGACGGCATGGCGCGCCGCCGCGCTTGCGCGGGACTATATCGAGGGGAATGCCGGGCGGCCGGTTCGCTCCGATGAGCTCGAGGCTGTCACCGGCCTCGACCGCTATGCGCTGTCGCGCCACTTCCGCGCGACCTATTCGACCAGCCCGCACCGCTTCCTCCTGATGCGCCGGCTGCAGCGGGCGCGGCGCATGATCGAGATGGGAGAACAGCTCGCCGAAACAGCTGTTGCGGTCGGCTTCAGCGACCAGAGCCATTTCAACCGGCATTTCAAGAAGGCGTTCGGGCTGACGCCGGGACGCTGGGCGGTGCTGGTGCGAGGGCGCGACGCGAAAGCGTCGTCGCTCCAAGCACCGGCTTAGCATTGTAAGCAC
>NZ_RZSC01000207.1:0-8722 GCF_003998155.1 Mesorhizobium sp. M1E.F.Ca.ET.063.01.1.1 | reverse complement strand
GAACCTACCCTCGGCGTCAGTGCGCCAGACGAAACGCAACGGCGGCGCCGAACGGTCGATATTGCGAGCCGCGCCCGGCTGCGCCGACGCCCCGCTTTCGGCTGTGTGCTGCTGGCTCTCAGCGGCAGCATCCGCCGGTTCTACCCGCGGTGGTGCCTCCGGTTCAGGCGGACTCACCTCGTCCACGCCGGCGTTGAAATACCAATGGTCGTGCTGCGCAGGGCCCGCATCGGCAGCCGGCCTACCTGCTTCGGTCGTATCCGGCACGTGGTCGACCGTGGTCGCGGTCTCTTTCGTTGGCTGGGCGCTGTCCGCAGACCCCGCCAGGGCCGTGACCGCTTCTCCGCCCGCGGTCGCTGCCGGGGGCGAGATATCGTTCTCTCGAACCGGCTCGGCTTCGGCGGCGGTGCCCTTCTCTTCGGAGACGGCAGGCGCGCTTTCCGGCGCTGCCGCTGTGTCATCGCCGCCGGGCCGGTCGTTCTGCTCGCCGTCGAGCTGGTCCTCGTCGATCACCACCAGAAGATGGCGCTGGTCGGTGAGCCGGGCAAAGCCGGCCGGATAGGAGGTGTCCGCTCCGGGAACGAGGCGCTTGACGATGCGGTCTCCCGCGCTTGCCACGTCCGCGACCAGGGCAGCCAGGGTCTCCGGCTTGATGCCGAGCGCCGCAAAGCCCTCCGAAGCCGCCTCGGTTTGCCCCTGGGCATCGACGAAGGCGATGAAATGTCCGGCCTCGGTGAAGCCGCCGATGGCACGGCCGGCGATTTCGGCGACGCTGCGCGAACCGGTCTGCGCCGCGGGCACCGCCAGCATGATCGCCTTTTCGCCGTCCGGCATCGTTACCGTGCTGGCCAGGAAGCCGACGGCGCGGCTCACCATGCCGGTCGCCAGCCGTACCGTGATGGCGCGGTCGCTGCCGATTTCCGGAAAACCGCTGGTCGCCATGATCTGCCGCCTGGCGATCAGCGGCAGCCGCGCCGAGGCGCCGATGATGGCCTCGATATCCGGATAGCCGAACACCGCGGCGCCTGGCCCGTTGGCCCAGATCACCTGCTCGAGATCGGCCGACAATATGGCGAGTGCGTCGCCGGCGGCGAAGCGCTGGCGCACGGCATCGAGCACGGCGACATCAAGGAAGGAGTAGTTTTCGGGCGGCATGCGCTGGCGAACCCTCCGGCAGCGGGCATTTCGGTTAACGCTTTGTTAATAAAAGCCTGCGGGGCGAAGGTCCACAAGCCATGCCGTGTAGCGACCGAAATCTCTGGGCTCTTGGTTAATGGTCGGACGATTTTTATGGTGCGCTGCAACAAAGATGTTGCAATGCACAAATTTTGCCTTTATATTGCCATCATACATGAACGAGACGGCTTTCTGACAAAGCCGCTGCCCCTGAAAGGTTGGAAAATGTCCAAGACTGCCAAGACTTCTGACACCATCGAAAACGTGGAATTCCCGAGCTTCGACGCCTCCAAGGCCACCGACCAGATCCGCGCCTTCGCCGAGAAGGGCGTCGAGCAGTCGAAAGAGGCCTATGCCAAGCTGAAGACCGGCGCCGAGGAGACCCAGAAAGTTCTGGAGTCGACCTACGAGACCGCCAAGACCGTTTCCGGCGACCTGTCGCTGAAGACCATCGCCGTGCTGCGCGCCAACGCCGAAGCCGGCTTCTCGCACCTCGAAGCCCTGGTCGGCGCCAAGACGCTCTCCGAGGTCGTCGAACTGCAGACCGCCTTCCTGCGCAAGCGCGTCGAGATGGCCCTCGAGCAGGCCAAGGACTTGCAGGCCGTTGCCTCCAAGGCGGTCGAGGACGTCTCCAAGCCGGTCAAGACCGCCTTCGAGAAGGCGATCAAGGACGTTAAGGCGGCCTGACAGGTACAACCAAAAGCTGCATCAAAACGTCGCATTTCATCAGACAAATAGATGTGCGATGAGTTGATCGGATGAATACCCGGGGATGGAACCTCCTCCCTCCGTTCCCGGGGTGACCAGCCAGCATCTCCTCCCGCTGGCTCGTAACAGGAAAAGGCCGGCACCTCCTCCCGCCGGCCTTTTCTTTTGCCCGGCTAAAACGGGTGCCGGTCGTTGAACCGGCCTTTGCCTAATCAAAGGCCTTGAATTAGACTCTGATAGCCCGTATTGGACGCATCGCCGACGACAGCGCGGACGCGGAGAACGGTTTCTCCTCGATTGCGCTCAGGCAGATGTGCCGTTGTAGCTCAGTTGGTTAGAGCACCAGATTGTGGATCTGGGGGTCGCTGGTTCGAGCCCAGCCAACGGTACCATCGGCTCCCTGACGGTCACGTCGCTTTGCCGGCCGCCGCGTCCATTCCCATGTCTTCCTCGGAAATGTCGTCAAACGAGGCGTAGTTCATGTTGTAGAGGCGGGCGTAGAGGCCGTTTCGTTTCATCAATCGTTCGTGGTTGCCGCTTTCGACGATCTCGCCGTTCTGCAGGACGATGATGCGGTCGGCGCCGCGGATGGTGGCGAGCCGATGGGCTATGACGAGCCCGGTCCGGCCTTCCAGCAGTTTTGTCAGCGCCTTCTGGATCAGCATCTCCGTATAGGAATCGATGCTGGCCGTGGCCTCGTCGAGCACCAGGATCCTGGCGTCGGCCACCAGCGCCCGCGCGAAGCTGATCAACTGGCGCTGGCCGAGCGAGAGATTGCCGCCGCGCTGCTCGAGCTCGGTGTCGTAACCGCCGGGCAAGTGCGAGATGAAGTCGTGCGCGCCGACGGCCTTCGCCGCGCGCACCACCTCCTCGCGGGTAGCATTGGTCTTGTGATAGCGGATGTTCTCCAGCACCGTTCCGGAAAACAGAAACGGCTCCTGCAGGACCATGGCCATCTGATCGCCGAGCGAATCCTGCGTCAGGTCGCGCACGTCGTGGCCACCGACCAGGACCTGACCCGACCACACATCGTAGAAGCGATGCGCCAGCGCCATGGAGCTCGACTTGCCGGACCCGGTCGGGCCGACAAGCGCGACCGTTTCGCCCGGATTGACACGGAAGCTGACATTCTTCAGCACCGGCTGGTCCCGCCGGTAGCCGAAGGTGACGTTCCTGAACTCGACCGAGCCGTCCATGTCGCGCGACAGCGCCACCGCGCCTTGCCTGTCGCTGACGTCCACCGGCACGTCGAGCACTTCGGAGATGCGCTGGCCCGAAGCCATGGCGCGCTGCATGACGCTGTACTGCATGGTAAGCGAGCGGATGGGGTCGAAGAAGCGCTGGATGTAGAACAGGAATGCCACCATGACGCCGACATCGAGGCTGTCCGACAGCACCATCGAACCGCCGACGACGATGACCGTCGCCATGGCGATGCCGGTCAGCGTATCGACGATCGGCACCATCACCTGCGCGTATTTGGCCGACCTCAGATGGGCATTGAGATTGGCCAGCACCTTCTCGTCATAGAGGTCGAAATTGACGTGCTGGCGTTCGAGGCTTTGCACGGTGCGCACGCCGTGAATGCCTTCGGCGAGCGCCCCGTTGGCGATCGAGTTGGTTTCATGCGCGGCCATGAAGGCGACCTTGGCGCGCGGCAGCCAGAACAGGCGGACGACGAACAGCATCGGCATGGTCGACAGCGTCAGCAGCCCGAGCCGGAAATCCAGCCAGAGCAGGACGCTGACGATGCCGAACAATAAGACGATGTCGCCCACCGACATGACCGACGTCTCGAGGAATTCCTGCATCGAATTGACGTCGCCCTGCAGGCGCGACATCAGCCGGCCGACCTCGGTCTTGTCCATGAAACTCAGCGAGACCCGCTGCAGATGGCTGAACATGGCGCGGCGCAGGTCGGAAAGCACATTCTCGGCCACCTTGCCGACGACGCTCTCCTGCACATAGCTGGCCGCGTAGTTGATGAGGATGATCACGGCAAAGGCAGCGGTCGCCCAGCCCATCACCGAACGGTCGAGCCTGCCCGGCGCCATGCCGTGGTCGATGGCGTAGCGGATGACCAGCGGGATCGCCAATTGCGTCAGCGTGAACACCAGCACCGCAGCGACCGAGATGAAGATGCGGGACTGGTACGGTTTGACGAAGCTCCAGATGCGCCGCACGACGCGCGGATCGTAGGCCTTGCCGAAGACCTCCTCCTCGTCGCGGTGCGAGCCGACGACCGCCTTTGCCGGCCGTCCGCTGGTGTCTTCCTTCTCGTCGTCGCGCGGGTCCGGCATCACGCGGCTCCCAATGCGGCATCGTCGGGCCGTAGCTGCAGGTCGTAGAGCGCGCGGTAGCGTCCGCCCAAGGCCAGCAGTTCCTCATGCGTGCCGCGCTCGACAATCCGGCCACCCTCGACGAACAGGATCTGGTCGGCATGCATCAGCGAACTCAGCCGATGCGAGATGATGAGCGTCACGCGGTCCTTGGCGAAGCGCTTCATCGCTGCCCGGATCCGCTGTTCGGTGCCGGCATCGATGGCCGCGGTGGAATCGTCGAAGACCAGCACCGAAGGCCGCAGCATCAGGCTGCGGGCGATGGTCAGGCGCTGCCGCTGGCCCCCGGAGAGCGACGCGCCGCGTTCGCCGACGATCGTGGTGTAGCCGGCCGGAAGCCCGATGATGTAGTTGTGCAACTGGGCGGATTCGGCCGCCCGCTCGATGCGGGTCTCGCGTGCCCAGGGATTGCCATAGGCAATGTTGTTCTCGATCGAGGTCGTGAACAGGAAGGCGTCCTGCTGCACGACGCCGACCGCCTTGCGCAGCGATTGCAGCGTGACCGCGCGGATGTCCTGGCCGTCGATGGTGATGGTGCCGCGGGTCACATCGTAGAAGCGCGGGATCAAATGCGCGATGGTCGACTTGCCGCTGCCGGGGGGACCGACGATGCCGATGGTCTGGCCGGGCCTGGCCTCGAAGGAAATACCGGACAATGTCGGCCGGCCGCCTGAACCCCCATAGCGGAAGCCGACATCGTCGAAGCGCAGCACGCCCTCGGTGACGACGAGGTCCCTGGCGCCCGGCGCGTCCTTGATGTCGAGCTCGGTGTCTAGCAGTTCGAACAGCCGCGTGCCGCAGGTCGAGGCGCGTGCGAACGAGTTGACCATCAGGCCGAGCTGGCGCACCGGCATCTGCAGGATGGTCATGAAGGTGAGGAACTGCGCCAGCGTGCCGACGCTGATTTGACCCGCCATCACCTTCTGGCCGCCGAACCAGAGCACGAGCCCCATGGCCGCCAGGAACGAGAAGTTCATCGCGCTGGTGTTGCCGACGCGGATATCGACGCGCTCGTTGGCGAGATCCAGCGCGTCCTGCTTGGCGCGGTCGAATTTCTTGAGCTCGTGGCTCTGCGCCGCAAAAGCGCGCACGACACGAATGCCGCCGAGGTTCTCGTCCATCACTCGGCTCAGCACCGACAGTCGCTGCTGCAGGGTCAGCCAGGTGCTGCGCAGTCTCAACTGGGTGACGGAGGACCGCCAGGCGACGAACGGCGCGAAGCTGAGGCTGAGCAGCCCGAGCACCGGATCGGTGCTGATCAAGAGATAGGCACCGACGCCGATCAGCACGCCGAGCAGAACCACGCGCAGGACGCCGGTGGAAAAGAACATGCGCACGCCGTCGAGATCGAGCAGCCCGAGCGTGATCAGATCGCCGGTGTGAACCCTGTCGTGAAAGGCAAAGCTCAGGCGCTGGATTTTCTCATAGAAAGCCAGGCGCAGTTCGTATCCGGTCTGATGGCCGACGGCCTCGCCATAGTAGTTCTGCGCCATGGTGAAGAGGCCGCGCAGGACGCTGACGACGAGCAGCGTGAGCGCCGTGTTCCAGAGCGCGTGCTCCGCGGCAGTGCCGGCGCCCTCGGCCATCACGCCTTGCGCCTGATCGATGGCACGCCCCAGCAGGCGTGGAATGAGAAGCTGCAGCGTCGCGGCAACGAAGGTCGAGACGATCGTGATAGCGACCTGCCAGGGGTGGCGCAGTGTCATGCGCATGATGCGGAGCAGGGTGCTGAAGCCCTTTCCCCAGGAGGCTTCCGCCACATGGGCAAAGGATTTGCCGCGCTCCGGCGCGCTGCTTTTTGCATCCGTATGCAAGGAAAATATCCAACCAGATCAGAACATTAGCCCGGACGAATGAAGCAGACTCAGTTGAAGCGGCGCGATGTTACGCGGGCCTGACTTGACCGTTCAAGGGCCAATGGCGGCGTCGCATCTATGCCTGGTGAACGCGGCCCATATGCTCGCGATCCGATGGTTGCCTGCCTCACCTGACGCGGCGGAAGGAAGCAGGACGGCGAGCGGAGTCGACATTGCGTGAGGATATCACTATATACCGGCGGCTTTCGGTTTCTCGCCCATTTGCTGCGCCTGCGAGATTGCCGTAAATGCGTTGCGTATAGTGACGGAAATCGGCCTGAAAAACCGGGAAAAAGCAAGCAGAAACAAGAGAGCGGATCTTTGACGGTCCTGGCCAGCATCATCATCCTCACCGATCTGAACGTGTTCCCTGAACCCTCCAATTCCTCCCACTGTGTGGATCTCGGGCAAGATGTCTTGCCGGTCGAGGCCGACTCGGGTCGAATGGGGCGTGCATCCGTTAGCGGGATGGGGGCGTTCATGACTACCAAACCGGCTTAGCCGCTAGGGAAGAAGCAGTATGAGTGAACACGCGATCGAGTTCTTGCGCGGATGGATTGGCGAAAAGGTCCATTGCCAGCATTCTCCAGCCAAGATCGAGAAGCAGGCCGAAACCCTGGCGAAGGAATGCTGCGCCGAGGCCGCCGAGGAAGGCATTCTTCTGGAAGACATCCAGGAAGAAGTCGGCGATATCCAGGAACTGATCGCCTCGCGGCTCGAGGAAGTCGCCGAGGAGAGCGCGCACGAGACGCCGTCGGACAAGCTGTCCGAGTAAGACACCGGCCCGGCGCGCCGGGAAGCCCTGTGCCCCCTGGGCTGGGCGCGGGGCTTAGCCGAATTTGTTCTTCAGCCATTCCTTTGGCAGCGCCGGCACGAAATTGCCGTCACGCCCCGTCATGTCCTCATTGGCGATCAGCGCGTTGAGGATCGCTTCCTCCACCCCTTGCACAACAGCATCGAAGAACGGGTCGATATCGACGTCCGGGATGAAATCCGCGCGGGCGATGCGGCCTGAAGCTGCCAGCGCGGCCCCCGGATTGGCGGTCGAGAAGGCAAGAAAGATATCGCCCGAGCTGTGGTAGCCATAGCCGCCGGTCATGGCGATGCCGAGCGGCACGCGCCGGGCAAGCCGTTTCATCTGATGCGGCAGGAACGGCGCGTCGGTGGCGACGATGGCGATGATCGAGCCCTTTTCGGCGCGCGGCGTGCTTTCGCGGATCGCCGGCTCAGTGAGTTCCGACCCGACGCGCCGGCCGTGAATGGTGAAGTTGGACCGCCTGCCGAAGTTCGCCTGCACGAACACGCCCAGCGTGTAGCTTCTGTCCTGCCATTCGATGATGCGCGAGGCGGTGCCGGACCCGGCCTTGAAGCCGAAGGAGATCATGCCGGTGCCGCCGCCGACGTGCCTTCCTCGATGGCGCCGCCTGTCGCGCCGTCGAGCGCGGCGGCGACATGATCGAAGCCGACATGGTGGCCATTGATGTCGTTGAGGAAACCGTCATAGGTCTCGGCCGCCACCGGCAGTCCCCAGGCGCTGTCGAGTGCCGCCGGCAGCACTTGGTTCATCCAGCGCAGCGTGCCGTCGCGGGTGACGCCGCAGGAATGGGTGTTGGTGATGGTGACCGGCAGGTTGAAGGCGCCGGTCTCCTCGATGATGTGCGTGCCGGTGAGTTCGCCATTGCCGTTCTGGCTGAACACGCCGGCGAACACCGGCGTCGCGAGCTCGCCAGGCGGTCTTGGCAGGATCGCCGTCACGCCGGTGCGCACCGGTCCCTTGCCGACCTGGAGTGGGCCGTCGCCGGAAATCAGCGTCGTGTAGCCGACCGTGACACCCGGCACGTCGGTGATGGCGTTGAACCGCCCGGGCGTGCCGTCCAGGGCTATCGCGAACGAACGCAGGCGCGGCTTGCCGGAGGGCGTACGGAGGTGCGGGTCGTCGGTGATCATCCCGTACTCAGAACAACGAGCCTTGGCTGCCGGGCTCCTTGGCCTTGCCCGAGGACTTGGCGGCCAGCTTTGGCCGCGCTCCGCCACTTGTGGCGATGGCCTCGGCACTGCCGTCGGCGAATTCCAGTTGCAGCGCCGCGCCCGGCGCCAATTCCGCGACGCGCTTTATGACGGCGCCGTCGGCGTCCTTGACCAATGCGAAGCCGCGCGCCAGCACGGCCTTGTGCGAGAGGGTGGAGAGCAGCCGGTCGGCCTGGGTAAGCGCCGCACGAAGCCGATCGAGCTGCCGCGCCAGGGCCTGGTCCTGCCTTCGCATCAGCCCGGCCAGCGTATCGGCCTGCAGCTTCTGCCGCCTGACGATCGGCGCCGGCGACAGTCTCGCCGAGGTGCGCTGGAAGCGCGCCCGGCCTTGGCGAACGATGGCAAAGAATGCGGCCCGCGCGCGGGCAATGTCGCGGCCGGTCAGCGTGCGGGTCTCGTTGAGGCGGCGCGACAGGGTCGCTGGCGTCAGCCGCTGCCGGTCCAGCCTCGAGCGCTTGCGCTCGATGCTCACCGTCAGGCCACGGCCCAGCCGGCTGGTCGCCTCGTCGAAGCGGCGGCGCGGCAGCGCCAGCAACTGATCGGGCGAAGGCAGTGCCCGCGCCGCGGCGCGCACCGCCTGGCGCTTGCGCTCCAGATGCCGCGAAGCGCAGGCAT
>NZ_RZSC01000206.1:0-8754 GCF_003998155.1 Mesorhizobium sp. M1E.F.Ca.ET.063.01.1.1 | reverse complement strand
CGGGCCTTGATCATCTCGGCGATCCGCAGCGCTGTCGGATGCGCCGAGGTCGAGCCGGAATGGCCGATGAGGACGAGTTCCGGACCGCCGCTCAGGGCGTCATCGACGAGCACGGCAAGCGGCATCGGTCCGAACTCGGCGTCGACCAGGCGCACGCCATGGCCGGCATCGAGCAGCGGACCGCCGATCGCCAGCAAGCCGAGCGGCGGCAGATGATCGTCGGGCACGCGGCTGCCGATGGCCGTATGCGGCGGATTGATCAGCACGATGTTCATGGCGGACCTCATTGCTGTTGGTCCACCGGTCGTACTTTCGGATGTCGAAGCCGCCTTGACGCGGTTCAGCAGTTTCGATGCAGCTTTCCCACAGATTTGACGGGCGCGGCCTTAAAGCGCGTCGCGCTGAAGCGGAGCCAGGCGACGCGCTTTAAGTCTTTGTTTTGATGCATGTCGTTCTCCCAAAACCGCTGCGCACTTTTGGGCGACATGCATTGACGTCGCGCATGCCGGGAAACCGCGTCAGCGCCTGACGAGGGTGTGCCGCGGTCGCACGCGTCCCGGCTTGATCGCGCTATGGCTTCAGGCGGTTCAAATCTTCTGAATACCGTACTTTAGACTCATCTAATACAGATCGTCCTAAACTTTTATTAAAACTCTAAGCATCTATAATTGTCGGTGGGGAACCACAAGGAATGCCCATATGGCGCTGAATCCAGACCTGAAAATTGACGAACAAAGTCTCATCACATCAACGTTGATCAAGAAGCACAAGGCGGCGTCCGCGGAGACGGTCGACGTCGTCGAGCTCAAGGCGCGGACGGCCCAACTCGCCCTCGTGCTGGACCTCGCCCACCAGGCTTTCGCGCGCCAGGAGCCGGCGGGGCAAATCGTCGAACGCCTGGCCGGTCGATTGCATGAATTGCGCCGCGAGGTCGCCCCCGCTCTGTGGCAGGAACTGATCCCGCTGGCTCAGCAGCACCGCGTGGCGACATATCTGAAACAGGATCCGTTCACGCGCTGGTCCTTCGAAAAGCCGCGCGGCTATTCGGGCGACGCGACGCTGCTGGACATCTATTACAAGCATCCGAGCGCTAACGAGATCGTCGCATCCTCGAGCGAACTCGGCCGCGAAATCTTTGCCTATACGAGCGAGGCGGCGAGTTCGGTGGCCGGGCGCGAACGTCGCGAGATACTGGCCAGAACGGTCGACGAAACGGCTGCGCGGGTGGAAAACGCGGAGGTGCTGGCAATCGCCTGCGGCCATTTGCGGGAAGCTGAACTCTCAAGAGCGCTCGCCGAAAAAAGACTGAAGCGCTGGATCGGTCTCGACCAGGACCCGATCAGCGTCGGCACCGTGAATCGCGATCTCGCGGGTACGGTGGTGGAAGCTGTGGACGGGTCGGTGCGCGGTCTTTTGCGGCGGGCCTACCCGCTTGGCACGTTCGATCTCGTCTATGCGTCCGGCCTGTACGACTACCTGCCGCTCCCTGTCGGTGCACGCCTGCTTCAGAGAGCCATGGAACTGGTCAAGCCGGACGGCGAATTCCTCTTTGCCAATTTCAGCGACGAGATCACGACCGACGGCTATATGGAGACTTTCATGGACTGGCCGCTCATCCTACGTTCGGCCAGCGATATGTGGGACATTATCAATGCCGCGGTGGACAAGAATCACGTTGATGCCGAGGTCTACTACGGATCGAACAGGAACATCGTTTACGGCAAGATCCGCAAGCGCGGGGATCTCGGGGCGCCGGCATAGGCGATAGATCCGCTTCGATTTTTCGGGCCGGGCCGTTCAGCGGTCCGGCTTTTTTATGGGTCGCGTGGCGCCCCGCGCCCCGTTACCTGGGATAGCGCCGCGCCGCATTTCCCGGAATTGCCCTAAAAGCGCGTCGCGCTGAAGCGGAGCCAGGCGACGCGCTTCAAGTCTTTGTTTTGATGCATGTCGTTCCCCCAAAACCGCTGCGCACTTTTGGGCGACATGCATTAGGCGACGAGTCCCAGTCTGGCCCGCTTGATCTCCTCGATCGGAACGGGACGGCCGGTGAGAAAGCCCTGGACCGACTGTATGCCCATGTGCTGCAGCAGGTTCTGCTGTTCTTTCGTCTCGACGCCCTCGACAAGGACCGTGTGGCCGAGATTGCGCAGAAGCCTGACCATGTCCTGCAGCAGGCTCAGGCCGCGAACCGTCTGGCAGTCGTGCAGGAAACTCCGATCGACCTTCACGACGTCGAACTTGAAACGTCGGAGCCAGGCCAGGCCCGCAAATCCGGTCCCGAAATCATCCAGCCAGATTTGGACACCAAGGGCTCGAAGCTGCTCGATACTTCTGGCGGCCTGCGCTTCCAGGGAAATGTCGCTGCCCTCGGTGACCTCGAGCGCCAGTTTCTGAGGCGCCATGCCATGCCGGCCGAGGATCTCGGTGATGTGCAGCGAGAAATTTGGGGCCTTGAGCTGAACGACCGATACGTTGGCGGACACGACCGCCCCCAATCCATGCTCGACCATGTCGCCACAGGCCCGATCGATCAGCCACAGCCCAAGTTCCTCGATCCCGCCGGTCTGCTCGGCGACGGGAATGAATACGGACGGGCTGATCGCGCTGCCGTCGAAGTCGCGCAGCCGCATCAGCGATTCATGGCCGAGCACCTGGCCGGAGACCGCGTCGCAGATCGGCTGATAAACGACCGAAACAAGTCCCTCCGAAACCGCATGCTTGAGGAGCTCCGAAAGGTTCTGGCTGGCTCGCTTCTGGTCGGTGGCCTGCGCATCATAGATGGTGAGCGTCGCGCGACCCGAGAACTTGGACGCATAAAGCGCACGGTCGGCCTCCTGCAGCAGGATCCGCAGCTCTACGCTTTGATCGGCGCGCGTCAACGAGGCGCCCGCGCTGATCGTGACGATGTCGAGTTTGTCGTCCCGATCGGGATGCGAGATCTTCAAATCCTCAACAGCCTGGCAGAATTGATGCGTCACCTCGCGCAGATGATCCCGTCCGGCAACCTTGCAGAGCACGACGAATTCCTCGCCGCCGTAGCGTCCTGCGATGGCATGGTTGGAGACCGCCGTTTCATCGAAGGCGCGGGCGAGTTCGATGAGGCAGTCATCGCCGGCCTGGTGGCCGAGCCGGTCGTTGTAGCGTTTGAAATAGTCCACATCCATGAGAATGACGCCGATTTCGTCGGTGTCCGTGGCCCACTCCTTGCAGAGTTCCGAGAATTCCCGCGTGATCGCCCTGCGGTTCTTGAGGCCGGTAAGCGGATCCGTATCCGCGATCTCGATAAGCTTCTGACCATTCTCGATGGCGACCTGTTCCTGGATTTGCGCCTGAAGCGCATGCAGGAAGGTCTGGTAGCGCTCCATGCTGAGGCGCCACGAGAGATAGAGGGACAAAACAAGGCAATTGGCAAAATAGGTCGCAAGCACCAAGCGCGTGCCAAAGTCGGCTTGCAGCACGAACAGCGTGGCGCCCGCGAAGGCGACCGTCACGGTCGCGGACGAGATCGCCGAAAGCCATAGCCGGAAATTGAAGAAAAGGTTCGCGCCTAGAATGAATACCGTGCCGAAGATTATGAAATGGGACAGCTCCGCCTGATGCGCCGTCCCGAGCGCCGACAGCAGCCAACCGATGGCGCCTGTTACGATCGCCAGGGCGGCGGCGTAGTGCAGCGTGGTGATGGCAAAACCGCGCCGGGCAACGAGTTCGACAAGCACAAGGAAGGTCAACCCCAACGACAGGCGCGTCAGGATCAGACGGTCCGCGACGTCAGGGAATAGAAACAGGTCGAAGGCACCGTAGCAGATGTAGCTCAACACGGCCGCCGCTATGCCCCAGCGGACGACCTTGCGGTTTTGGTCCGCGTTTTTTTGCAGGAGCATCGCAAAAAGCGTTGGATCAGCCGATTTCCACGAGGGGCGTGAAATCGCTTCCGTGACCCTCCGCGCCACATCCTCCGTCAATTGCATGCATCGCTCCTTGGCGATCATCCTCCGCGTGAGCGGTTCGAGCAAGCGAAGTCCGTCAAGTCCTCGCGTAAGGACGATGGCCAGCCTGATCCATTATAAGACACTAATGTTGCTAACCGGCGGTAAACGGACTGCTCGACCTCCTCGCCGCTGCGGCTCAGCAAGCATCCATACAACAGGCCAAGGGGGCCGAACAATGCACGACAAGACTTTTCCCCGATTCACGATGTCAATCGTGCGCAAAGGCGATGCTATCGCAAGTCTCGAGGCTTGCTCTTTTTAGACACAGCGAAGCCTTAATTCGTTCAATATTTAATAGAATGCCCCGATCTAATTTTGACCCTATTTCTTTTCGGGTCCATTTGCACTGGAAAATGCGCTCTAGCGCCGCAGATGCGCGAGCGGCACGTGGCCAGGTCCCTTGATGTTCTGCAGCACCAGCTGGGTGTGGACGTCGCGCACGCCGGGAAGCCGCATGAGCCGGTGCATGACGAAGGCATTGAGGTCGTCCACCGACGGCACCATCACATGCAGCAGGAAATCGTGCTCGCCGGTCATCGTCCAGCAGGACGAGACCTCGTCCATGCGCTGCACGGCGGCGATGAAACTTTCCGGCGAGCCGTCGGCGTGGCTGGTGAGCCGGACCTGGATGAACACCTCGACCGTCAGGCCGACGGCGCGGCGGCTAAGCACCGCGGCAAAGCCCTTGATGATGCCGGCGCCTTGCAACGCCTCGAAGCGGCGCGCGCAGGGCGTGGTCGACAGGCCGATCTCCTGCGCCAGCTCCGAAACCGGCTTGCGCCCATCGCGCTGCAGGATATCCAGCATCTTTATCTCGAATTCGTCGAACTGAGGCATATCTTCTCGATTCCTCATTGGATCGAGTGTTTCTACCTCGAAACCGCCAATCAGACCATCAACAAAGCTGAATTGCCTCATCGTCCGCCGCTATATTCTCGGTCACGATCCACGGATCATGATCTCGAGGAGGAAGAAATGACGATCAGCGTTGCCGACTATGCCCGCGACTGCGCTGCACAGGGCCTTCGCGGCGATTATTCGGTGTGCCGCGCCGATTTCACCGTGGCTCAAGGGTACAATTATTCGGCGGAGGAGCAGGCGGTGTGGCGCACGCTTTGCGATCGCCAGACGAAGCTGACGCAGAGGCTGGCGCACCGTTCCTATCTCGACGGCGTCGCGGCCCTCGGCCTGCTCGACAAAATTCCGGATTTCGGCGCGGTCAGCGCGACGCTGCGCAAGCTGACCGGCTGGGAGATCGTAGCGGTGCCCGGCCTGATCCCCGCCGGCCCGTTCTTCGATCATCTCGCCAGCCGCCGCTTCCCCGTCACCAACTGGCTGCGCACCCGCAAGGAGCTCGACTACATCGTCGAGCCGGACATGTTCCACGACTTCTTCGGCCATGTGCCGATCCTGACGCAGCCGGTGTTTGCCGATTTCATGCAGATGTATGGCGAGAAGGCCGAGGACATGATTGCGCTCGGCGGTGACGAGATGATCACCCGGCTCTACTGGTACAGCGCCGAATACGGCCTCATCCAGGAAGCCGGCCAGCCGCTGAAGGCTTTCGGCGCCGGGCTGATGTCGTCCTTCACCGAGCTGCAGTTCGCAGTCGAGAGCAAGGAAGCCCACCACGTGCCGTTCGACCTCGAGAAGGTGATGCGCACCGGTTACGAGATCGACAAGTTCCAGCGCGCCTATTTCGTGCTGCCGTCCTTCGATGCGTTGCGCGATGCCTTCGCCGGCGGCGATCTCGCCGGCATCGTCGCGCGGTTCAAGGGCCAGCCGGCGCTCGACCCGGCGACGGTTTAGGCATCGAATAAAAGCCCGGCGCCTCTATCCGTTTCGACGCGGCGTGCTTCGAGATCTGGCTTTCGCCCAGCCGGAGTCAGAGCGGTTCGGTCGCCGACAGGCGGTTGAACCGCTCTGGGTTTTCCGGAAAAGCGTTTCTTCGTCGTTCCCGCATCAGCCAGCCTCAACCGGCTCGGCCTTGAGCCTTGCCAGTTGCTCGCTCTGCAGATCGAGTGCCGCATTGATGAAGCGCAGCACGGTCGCCAGCTCGGCGTCGCTGAAGCTCGCCACCACCTTCTCGCCCTCCCGCGCGATAGCGCCGTAGTAGCGTTCCGACAGCTCTCTGGTCAGTTCGGTCGCCTCGATCACCACCTTGCGCCTGTCCTCCAGGCTGCGTGTCCGGGTGACGAGCCCGCGCGCCTCCAGCCGGTCGATCAATGCCGTAACAGCGGCCGGGGTCAATCCGGTTGCGGCTGCCACGGCGCCCGCCGATTGTGGCCCGGCATAGAGCAGGCCCAGGCAATGCCGCTCGGCCGCGATCAGCCCGAGTCGCGCCCCCACCGCCTCGTCATAGGCCTGCGTCGCGTCCTGCCAGCGCATGACGGCGAGGCTGATGGCCTTCGTCATGTCGTCGCGATTCGTGCTTGACGAATTTATTTCGATCATCTAACTATCAATCTGCCTAACATTCAAACTATCGTATCAATATGCGACGTCACCCTTTGCGAGGCAAGGGCAAAGTCGCCGACAAGGAGTGAACAATGAGCCTGATTCAACAGCGCACCCCCCTCTCGAACGAGGAAGAGTACAGATACGCCAAGCTGGCGATGGAATGGTACGGCTGGGGCTCGCCCATCGGCCTCGGCATTCTGCTGGTGGCACTTGCCGCCGCGGCCGTGCTGGTGCGCATCGCCGTGTACGGGCTGTAGCTCTCGATCGAACTTCCCAAAGGCGCGCCAGGGCGGCGCCAGTTGCCACTCCAGGCGCCGGCGCCGCCTGCCTTTTCGGGAGATCAGACCGTGATCACCTTGCTGAGGTGATCGCCCAGCCGGCAGGCAAGCGCGGTGATGGTGGTCGTCGGATTGCACTGACCGGAAGTGCAGAACACCGAGGAGCCGCCGACATAGAGATTGTCCATGCCGTGCACCTTGCAGTTGGCGTCGACGACGCTCTTCAAGACGTCGGTGCCCATGCGGGTGCCGCCCATATGGTGGTGACCGGCCGTCTCCTCATTCGTCGGGTAGTCGCCGCCATTGCCGATCCAGTCGGCGATGCGGACGCGACCAAGATTCTTCTGCGCCATCGTGGTGCCGAAGAGCCTCAAACCTTCGAGCAGCGTGCGGCGCTCCAGCGGCGACTTCTTCCAATGCAATTCGACGCGCGGCACGCCGGCGTGGTCGACATCGGCCTTCGACAGCTCGATCCGGTTCGAAGCTAGCGGCGCCTGTTCCCAGGCGACGTAGAGCTGGGCTGCGCAACGCAGCCTTTGCTCAAGCTGGTCGGACATCCACTCCGCCATGCTGGGCGCTGTGCAGGCAAGGTCGGCGATCAGCCGCTTGACATGCGGGTAAGGCGTCTCGATCAGGCGGATGCCGAAATTCAGGATCTGCAGCCGCTCCATCGCGGCAAGCGTTGGCGAGAAGAAGGCTTCGCTCGAGGCGTCGACCTCGAACTCGCCGTAGTCGGCGAGGATGGCGTTGCCGCCCTCGAAGGTCGGGTGCTCCATCCAGTAGCGGCCGAGCGCGTTGGCGTTGGGCACCACGCCGCCATTCGAACGCCGGTTCGACCAGAGCAGCAGCCTGGAGTTCTCCAGCCCGCCGGTGCAGGTGATGAAGTAGTCCGCCGCGAAGGTGCCGGCGTCCTGGCCGTTCGACCACAATCTGGCGCCGGTGACGCGCCTGCCGTCGCCGGCGAGCTCGGTCGCATAGGTGTTGAGCACGACGGCGATGTTCCTGCTCCGGTCGAGCTCGTCGGCGAACTTCTCTGCGAAGCGCACGGCCGGGCTCTTGATCAGCTGCACCCAGCGGATGTCGTCCGAAATCGGCACATCCGGCCGGAAATCGGGCAGTTCGAGAATATCGTGAACTTCCCGCAGATAGGGCTCGATGTCGGCGCGGCTGATCGGCCAGCCGGTATCCGGCGCCCAGGCCTTGGGCTCGAAATCCTGTTTGTCGAGCACGCGGCACCAGCCGGCCCAGTGGTTGGAGGAGCCGCCCATGAAGCGCAGCCTGGTGATGTCGAGATCGAAATAGAAATCGCCAACCGTGGTGCCGCGATAGAAATCCTGCGACTCGTCGCTGAATTCGCGCGAGCCGGCCTCCAGAACGACCACCGGGATGCCTGCGCCGCCCAGTTTCCTGGCGACCGTGGTGCCGGCGGGGCCGGAGCCGAGGATGCAGACCTTGGGCTTGAAGCCCGCCTGCCTATAGGCCTCGTAGCTGTCGAAGATCATGCGAGATCGCTCCGCCTCAGGATCCAGCCATTGACCTCGATAATCTCGTCGGGGTCGATCTCGTCAGGAGCGGGGACGGCGGGCCGGTTGCGGAACAGTGACAGTGCGGGCAGCGCGATCAGCGCCTGCAAGATCGCGCGGCGCGACATCTTCTTTATGAAATGGCTCATGACGCGCCTTTCGATGGGGGCTCGATCCACGCATGCCGTTCCCTTACGGCACACATGGCGCCGGAGAAGCCAATTCCGTGCCTAGTGTAGATGAAAACCCCGTTACAACCGCGCAATCGCCGCGGTTGAATTTGAAAAGCGTTAGCAACCCGCTAACGCGCGTCGCGATCTTTCAGATCGCTCCGTACGCTTCAGACTTTTGATCTCAACCATGTCTCCCGAAGCCGGTTCCCACTTTCGGGAGACCTGCTTTAACGCCCAGCCAAAGGTCTCAGGCCGCCTCCGAGATGTCGCGGTCGAGAATGGACAGGTTGCGGCCGCGGTGCTTTGCCTCATACCACCTCGGGTCGGCGGC
>NZ_RZSC01000205.1:0-8786 GCF_003998155.1 Mesorhizobium sp. M1E.F.Ca.ET.063.01.1.1 | reverse complement strand
TAATAGCGGATCATCTTCACATTGCCCGCGTCGCGCTGCAACGCTTCGGCCGGGGATCGGCGAAACATCTGTGAGCGGTATTTGTTCGAGTAGGTGCAGACGACGCTTTTCTTCTTGTCGGTTTCGTCCTTCTTGGCCTCATCCGACTTCGTGCTCTGCTGCTCGTCCTCTTGCCGCTTGTCGAGGTTCGGTCCGTCAATGACCGCGATTTGAGCGGCGGCCATGGTCATGCTTCCCGCTGTCGCGAGAACGACAGCCAGACAAAAGCAGCTAAGCCGCTTCGTCATGCTCGTTCTCCCATCCGCAGAAGTACGGCAGCCACATCTCCGGCTCGTCGCCGTAGGTTTCCCGGAGCCGTGCGCATTCCTTGCTGTTGGCTTCGTTCGAGGACAAAACCTTGATGAGATCGGGCATCGCCGACAAATCGAGCTTGGCTACGACCGAGTCGCTGTCGTGCTTGACGAGGAAGGTGCGTGTTTCCTTCGCGGTTCGGCGCACGAACTCGAATTCCTTCGCTGTCAGCGAGAAGCGCTCCATATAGGAGTCTTTGCTCGCCTTCGGGTTGGGGAAGAAAATGTTGGTCTTCGTTTGCTCGATCAGGGACGAGGAGATGGAGGAGCTGACGACGTCTTCCGCTGTCTGCGTGCCAAAGCCGACCACGCCGTTGCGGCGACGAATGGTCTTCAACGTCTCATTGATGAAAGCAGCGAAAACCTCGTCGTCCAGCAGCTTCCAGCCTTCATCGAGGAAGAGCATGATCGGCGAGCCGTCGATGACGTCCTCAAGACGATGGAAGATGTAGAGCAACGCCGCCGAGCGCAGCTTTCCGTCGCCCAGGATCTTCGTCATGTCGAACCCGACGACGGGTTTCGAGAAATCGATCAGATCGACGGGATTGTTGAAAAGCCAGCCCTTGTCCTTTGGGTCGAGCCAGGGTTGTATCCGCGCCGCCAGATCATTCATGCCAGGCATAAGCGAGCCTCGCAGCACTTCAGGCAGCAGGTCGAAGGTCCGCTGTTCGCGCGGGATTTTGTAGATCATGTCGACGGCGGCGTTGATGACGCGCATCTCCGCCACGTCAAGCACGCCGCCTTCCGGCGTCAGAATGTAGATGAGCAAGTCTTCAAGAAAAGAACGGTTTTCCGCCGTGTCATCAAGCTGCAGCGGCGCGAACCCGGTCGGCTGGGAGGGTTCCATCACCTCGTATCGACCGCCGAGTGCCCGAACGAAGATCTCGGCGCCACGCATGTAGTCGAAATAGACACAGCGCGGCCGCGGCATGATGCGCATAGCCTGCGCCATCAGGAAGGACAGCACCACGGTCTTGCCCGAGCCGGTCGGGCCGAACACCGTGAAGTGCCCAACATCATGAACGTGGAAATTGAAATAGTAGGCCGTCTGGCTGGTCGTTTCGAGCAAAGCGATAGGGCGTTTCCAGTGCAGCCTCTCGCGTTGGCCCGACGGGAAATTGTGCCCTGAGAAAAGGCCGGCGAAATTCAGGGACGAAATCAAAGCACGTCGCGCGATGTAGCTGAAATTTCCCGGCAACTGCGCCCAGAAGGCGAGTTCCGTGTTCAGTGTCTCGCGGACCGGCACGATCGACATGCGCGAAAGCTCGGCCGTGATGTCGGACAGCGCACGGTTGAGGCCATTCATATCCGATGCCAATGCCATGACGCTCATGTGATGTTGTCCGAAAACGACTTCGCCGCCGGCCAGCTTGTCGGCACCGTCGTGGACGGAGACCTCGACCGTCGTGCCCGCCTCGTCGGAACCCTCGACCTGGTTGGCGATAGTGTTGATCCTGCGCATCGCCGTGACACGGTCTTCGATCGCGAAGCTCTGCGTCAGGACAAACTGATGCGGCAGCCGCAACAGACCGTCCAATGAGCCCGGAGCGGTGAACGGCGGGTATTCCTTGATCGACACCATGGCGCCGAGCTTGGCTGCGTCCGGCCCGCGAAGTTCCAGCGCCGACTTGCCAAAAAACAGCTGCCGCGTTGGCAGCACTTTGCCAAGGGACATGCGCGGCAAAGGCATTTCCACGTCGCCGCCACCGGCGAGAATTTTCGCCAGAAATTCCGCGGGCTCGGAAAAGAAGCTGTCGCGACGCTTCACGACACCGAGAAGACGTCCCCCATAAGCGGCGAAATCCTTGACCATGCCGTCAAGGATGTCATGCAGTTCGACTATTGCCTCTTCACGGGTTTCTTCGCCGGCAGTGCTGATGCGGAATGCATTGAGCGCCTTGTCCACCCATCCGACACGGCCGACCATTGGGCGCCGTATGACCGTCAGATACGCCTCGTTGACGAAAAGGTTCTTTGATCCAAGCTCATCCATGTAGCGGGCGTCGAGCTCGGCCACGAAAGGATTGTCAAAGTCGCCTTCGATCTCCGGCGTCACGTGGCGGCGGATGATCGTTGTGTAGACCGCAAAGCGAGAGGTCGAGAGATTGCGGAACGTGGTGTTGCGGTTGAACATTCGACTGTTCAACTCGGCCTGGTCCATCGTCTGGAACGGCAGGCCGCTGAGCTGGATGGCGCCGACCAGAAAGCCGCTCTTCGTCACAATCAAATTGTCATCGACGTGGCGAAGGTAGGGGATGTGCATCGCAGCGGGCTTTTCGCGGCGGCGCTCACGGCCAAATTTCAGGTCCGCATCGAGACTCATGGCGAATAGCTCCTCGCCCCCCAGAAAGTGAGGTTCGCCACGGCTCCGCGTTTGGAGACGCGCCGCTCGAAAATATGAAACATGTAGGGGTCGCGCTGGCATAGATATGCGCTGACCAGATGCACCACGCCGAACACGCCAAGACCGAGCATGAAGCTGCTCGTGGCGATAAAGCCGATCACCGCCAGGATGCCGTTCAGTGCAAAAACTTCATAGCGCACCCCCCATTTCATCGGGGGGCGTGTGAGGGGCAGGCTGACCGGCTCGACATAGACTTCCTCGTCGTCCATGTCTCAGCTGCCTCCCGCGGTCGCGCGAACCGCATCCACCAGTTGGGCCGCGCCGAAGATCAGAGCGATGCCAATGATGATGGAAAAAGCCATCATCCATGCCAGCCGCCCCGTCATAGCGAGGAAGCCGAGAAAACAGACCGCGATGATGGCGAATGAGCGCGCTATGTTGCCCTGCAGAACGCCGACGAACCACTCCAGCACGTTTTCGACTGGCGCCGCCGACTGGGCGTACGCGGTTGCTGGCGCCAGAGCTATTCCGACTGCCGAGGCCAAAGCCAGTTTCAGGGCAAATTTACCTGCTTTCCTGTATTCCACCCCTGGCTCCTTTCAGTTGCCAAAATCCATGACATGACCATCCTGCCAAGCGTCCTCGCTTGCTGGCGGAGCCTCCGCGAGCATTTCGGATTTGGGCAGGACGGACTTCTTCACGACACCGCCGAACTTCCAGCGGTTCAGTATTTTTGCGATGTATTCCGCGGTCTCCGGATTCACCGGAATGCCCTGCGCCTTGTAGACGCTGTTTGGCCCGGCGTTATAAGCCGCCAGCATCAGCAGCGGATCCTGGAACTCGTCATAGAGTGACTTCAGATAGCGCAGGCCAGCCCGGACATTCGCCTGCGTATTGCAACGGTCGTTCACGCCGAGATCGGCCGCCGTGCGCGGCATCAACTGCATGATCCCAAGGGCTCCGGCCTTTGACGGACCCTGACTGGCGCCGAGATCGCTTTCAGCCCATGCAATCGCCTCGGCCAGATCGGCGTCGAACCCTTCGTCCTGCGCGATTGAACGCACAAGTTGGGCCACTTCAGTGCGGTTTCCGGTCTTGCACGCCCCAGGCCTCTGCGCCCCGACTGAGGGAAGCGCTTGCGCCGGCGTTGCAAAGGCGACTGCGACGCGGTCTGATGCCAGGTCCCAGGCGTGCGCTTCCAATGGCATTGCAGCAGCACAAAGGGTCAACAGGAGAGCTGTTCGAGTGTTCATACTATCGCCAAAATTTAACACTTTACTATGGCTACACGCAGCCCTAGTAAAGTGTCAACACCATATGCACCACAAGGACGAATTTGGATGAAACAGATTGCCCTTTGTACGGCTTTGCTCCTCCAGGGCGCTGTGGCTCATGCTGGTGGCGCCGACGCCCCAAGCGCCTTCGCGCAGCCGTCGGAACACTACCTGCTGCAGTTTGCGAAGCCGGGCGAGAAGGTGTTCGTCTATGAGCGCTACGATGCGAAAGGCGCGCTCTTTCAGCGCGACGCGGCCGCCCTGAGCGCGCCGGTGAAGGTGCCGTCGGCGACCGAGCGCGTCATCAACGGCGTGGCCTATCGACTGCGCGGTCTCGCGGCTTGCCCAAAACCGAAGATTACCTACAAGGCGCAGGAGTGGGACTGCACGAAGGCCGCGCAGGACTATGAAGAAGGAATCTACAACCACCGTGCTTCTGTCGTGCTTTGCAAAACGCTTGTGCTGCAAAGCAAGAAGAATGAACCCGACGCCGTGTCGTGTTTTTCTCTCGTGGGTGCGGGCAATACAAACGACCCGTACAACGTCGCCTACGACGATGACGAAATGGTTTTCTTCGACATGGCCGCAATCGGACGCAACAGGGACGGCAAGTCGCTGCGCCCCGATCTGGAGCACTCTGCCGACCTCGGTGGACAGTTCCAGGAATGAAACAGGCCAGCTTTGCAGTGCTGGCCGCATTTTCCGTGTGCGCATCGGCACGAGCGCAGGATGTCACCAACGCCAGCGTACCAGCTCCCTTCGCGGTATCGAAATCGGCTCAACTGCTGACTGGAGATACCTGGCGTGACCGAGATCAACTTTTCCGCCTCTATGGCATCCAGTCGTGTCTTCGAGGTACGTCAGCCGAAGAGCCAAATGGAAACAAAATCGATTGCGGGAACACCTCGCTGGCGCACCTGGCAGCCCTGTTCGATAGCGCCGCGGTGACATGCCAGCCAATCGGCTACGCCCTCGACAAGGCGGTTTTTGTCGTGTGCGGTGCGCAGCTCGATGGCGAAACAATTGACGTTGGCACCGCGCTCATAGCGACCGGATACGCGTTTGCCGCAACGACAGCAAAGGGCAAAGCCGTCAATGAGAACTACCTTGTCGCGGAAATCAACGCTAAGATGAAACGCACAGGTTTATGGAGCATGACGTTTCAGCATCCTGTGCAGCTGCTGCTAAACAAGCGGCCGGAGATACAACAATGAAGCATGACGATGAGGCGCACAAATATTACTATCCCGTGGAAGGACGCACCGACGGCGCCATCGGCGATGCTATCGCATTCATCGCGATCATCTTGGTACCTGCCGGGCTCTATGCGGCCTGGAATACCGTGGCCTCATGGATTTCGGCGTTGTTCTCTTAGGACTGCAGTTTCGTGAAAGAACCGAGCACCGCCCGCAAATCGTCGACATCAACCTCGCGCCAGTCGTTCCCCAACAACCGACAGAAATAAGCTGCCTTCATTTTCATCTCAACGACATCGGCCACCGGCGCAGCGGCCGCGCGCCGACGCGCGATAGCCTCTTCCGCCATGACCGAATCCAATCGCCGGCCGATCAGGGTCGCGTCCGGCCCTTCGGCCCCCATCCATCGCTTGCCGAGACGTTCAACCATGCCGACTGCTTGACGATGCGCCGCGATCAGATTCGCGACCCCATCGGCCTCTTCCATCACTCCGTTGTTACAGACCACTTGAATGGGCATCGACCGGCTCCACGCTCATGACAGTTCGTAAATGATACCTGGGGAGGCGAGAAAAATAGGGATGGGTTCATCCCTCTGCTTCTCAGGCCCCCGAGGCCTTGGCTTCCCCTACTTTTCGCTCATGCGGTCACATTACCCTGCCACCAGACAAACCTTTCAGATCGTAGGCGAAATTGCCCACGCCGATTTTGACTTGCCGCGGGCGCGACCGGCCGATGGTGGGATGAAAAGTCCCATGCGGTCCTTCTGTCGGCGAAAGGATGCTCGACAAGGGCACCGGTTCGGAGGCATGTCCGGCTGCCGTGCTCGATATTCTTCGGCATCGGCCTGCCTTCGGCGCCGGTGTTTGAGCTGGCCAGCAACCCGCGTCGACTCTGTCGCCGGCATCCAGAAGACCAAGGAACCGCTCAAAGGAGCGCCGGTCCATGATCTGAACTCGGCCTGCTCATCCGACTGTCCGTAAAGTCTGAACAGCAAAATTCTTTTCATCATCACCGCATCGTAAGGTGGGGCCCGCCCTGCGACCGATCCGGGCGGTTCAGTGCCTTGGCCGGCGGTTTTGCGAAACATCTCCCCCACAACATCCGTGTTCACCCTCTTCAGGGGATCACCCGTCATTCGATCTTCTCCCGTGCCGGCCAAATCCAGTTGATAAAAACGTTGATTGAGCGCGAAGGCACGATAGGATACGAAGCCTCGCGAAGCGGAACGAAAATAGAGCCTATAAGCTATTGTTTAAGAACGGAAAATTATTTCTCCCTCCGCCGAGAGACGGGAGTGATTTCAAAGAATTATTCAAACGACTGGCGGCGGCAGGCGCGGGTCGACTGTTGGGCAACGACGGGTTTCCTGCTGGCCCATGGACGCCCGAGCTCCTTGCAGAGGCGATTTCACAGATTGATTCCAATCGAGATGGGGTCGATCTGCGAACGGTGCAGCTTTGGTTTCAAGAGAACGAGAAGGGAATTAGCACTGCCAACATTCGTTGGCTGGCGAGGATTTTTGGATGCGATGATCCGGTCGCAACTAGCGAATGGCAGATGGAGCTTAGTGCGGCGCAATCGCGGCTATCGGCCAAGAGACGAGAATGGAAGAGAGCCGGAAGCAGCGTTGCACAGGAGATTCCAGATACGGCGCTGACTGCGACCTTCGATGACGATACAGACTCCCGAGCAGTGCTTACACGCTATACTGACCCCAAGGGGCCGAGCCGGCGTTTTAGTTTGGCGAGGAAATCGGAGGCGTTTTTTAGCCACGGATCTCCCCTGAATTTACCGGCGTCGGTGTTTGCGGGTGTCACCGCTCTTGGGTTTTTGTCGTATCTCACGGGGATTCACAGCGTCACATATGGTCGGGCGGATGGCGTCGTCAAGCAGGTTGGATTTCTTTGGACAGCGAATTGGACATTCGTCTTCATGGTATTTCTGCCACTGTTTTTTGCCTTCGTGACCGAGCTGGTGACCTTTTGGAAAAATGAAGGGCGCCCAAAGCTTGTAGCGCAGGGCGACAAGACGGAAAGCGACGATGCTTGGGCGAGCAACGTTGAAGCTTCTTCGTATTCATATTGGGCGGTTTTTTTGATTTGTGTGATGTTCGCCGGTCTTTTTCAGTGGATCGGCGTGTCGTTAATCCCGTTGATCAAAGGTGGCGGCAACTATGCGACGGATTGGGGCTCGTTAGCGATTGTGCGCCCTGAGATTATATCGGTGCCGGAAGCAGTCGTATTCACGGGGCTCGCTTATCTATATATGTGCCTCTGTTTTTATCTGTTCTTCGTAGGCCTAATTTTGCTTTATACGGTGATCCATGATCTTTGGAGAATTGGAGCAGCAGCGAGTAATCCGCTGGAGGTGGATTATCAAGACCAGCTCTATGAAGCCAGCCTCAGGGTTATGCGCGCGATTTTTCGATGTACTGTTTTGGGACTTTCCATCGCCATGGTCATGAAGCTCCAGAGTGCTTACCTGACATCGCGTGGAGAGAATATTGTGGCTTGGTTGGTCGGCGATATGTCTTCCGCCTTCTATGGGCTCAATGATGTGAGCGCCGGGATCATCTACCGTAGGCCGACCCATTACAGTAGCCTTCTTGTCGCTATTTCGACCTGTGTTGTATTTCTATACGGATCCATCCGTCTAGGTGTCGGACGTCGGTTTATGCCCTTGTGGAGAATGTCAGCGATCGTAGCGTTACTCGTGGCTGACTACTTGCTGATCGATGCATTTGCTGGCTTTTCGATCCTTCTCGGCGTTGGAGTGCTGTTCGCAATATACGGCCTGTTTGATCCAGAGTTGGGGCGACGGAAAGCGATTAAGTTAGGAAAAAATCAGAGTGTATCATAGTTGGCTTGATCATTGGGATGAGCGGCGGGCGCGACGCGGTGAGGAAGGGAAGAAGCCAACGGATTTCGTCCTTGACGCCGAACGCGCCTTTCCAGGTGCGAAAAAGATAACAAGTATCGAGGAATTCTGCGCCCTTGCGGACCAAGCCGTGGCTAATCCAGCCTTTTTCGATGAGCCGAGTGTGAGTGATCAGGGTTTTGATAGGCTAGGTGGGTGGCTCAAATTTCCATCGGACATTTGTACTGATATCGAACAGAACAACGTCGTCTCCGCGAAAATCACAGAAAGCGGGTCGTTCGATCAGGCGATGGTGATTTTTCACCATTGGAATGCGAGCGCCCGGAATCGTCAGATTGCCAACTTTTTCTCGCAGCGTGGCATCACTGTTGTCGAGATTGCTATGCCTTACCACTTCGAGCGCAGCCGACCCGGCTCCGTGCACGCCGACTATATGCTTAGCCCTAATCTCGGTCGAACGATTCAATCTGTAAGGCAGGCAGTGTTCGATGGGCGAAAACTCATACGTTGGTTGAAGATCGAAGGCTATCGAGAGATTTCGGTTCTCGGTATGAGCTTAGGCTCCTGGGTTGCGGGGTTAATTGCTGCGCACGACTCGGCTGTGTCAAAAGCCTCACTGTTTCTCACGGCGGGGAGTCTAGCAGATATGGTTTGGACGGGTCGCGCGACACGATTGATACGTGACAGCCTCGAGCCTGAGATTGAGCTGACCGATCTCAGAAGGGCCTGGGGTCCACTTAAC
>NZ_RZSC01000204.1:0-8822 GCF_003998155.1 Mesorhizobium sp. M1E.F.Ca.ET.063.01.1.1 | reverse complement strand
GTTCCGTCGGCACCTGCGCTTTCGACAGCAGACGAGCGTCCACAGGCAGATAATTGCGGTCGGCGCGCGAGGCCGCCTCGCGATAGCTCGCCATATAGGATTCGAGCTGCTGGCGCTGAGCATTGGCGTCACGCTGCAACGCGTCGAGTTGCACCTGCTGCTCGCCGGCGCGGGCCGAAGCGGCCTTTAGCTGGTTGACCTCCTGGACGAGCTGGTCCTCGCGAGCCTTGGCCGTCTGCGCTTGGGTCGCCAGACCCTTCAGGATCTTCTGCCCCTCGTTGCGGATCTGGCCGTTGAGATCGGCGAGCTGCGACTTCAGCGCCCGGATGCGCGGATGATTGTCCAGCAGCGTCGTCGACAGGTCGGCAATGTTGGTCCTCAGTTCCACCTGCCGCTCGAGCAGGCGCTGGATCAATTCGGAAGACAGGACTTCCGGCACGCTGTCGAGCGTGCCGCCATTCTGAAGCGCCTTGCGCACGCTGTCGGCGGTCGCCTCGGCGGCGGCGCGATTGGCGCGCACCCGCGACAGTTCGGTGGACAGTTCGGAAAGCTGCTGGGTGGCCAGCACCGCATTGTTGCCGCCCATCAAGAGGTCCGATTGCGCGCGGTAAGCAGCGACCTTGGCTTCGGCCTCCTTCACCCGATTCTGCAGATCGGTGATTTCCGGGCCGAGAAAGCCGGTGGCGGCGGTGTTCGATTCCTTTTTCGCGTTGCCCTTGGAAGCAAGATAGGCCTGCGCGATCGCGTCCGCGACCCGCGCCGCAAGCTTTGGATCCTCCGAAGAGAACTCGACTGCAATAACGCGAGATTTTTCAACGCCGTAGACGTTGAGCTTATCGCGCATCGCCTTGAGCACGCGCTCTTCCGGCGAAATGTCGAAAGGGTCGCTCTTCAAGCCGACCAGGACGAGGGCGCGGCTCAGCGCCGACATCTTCAGCGTCTCGTCGAATTCGGGCACTTTCTCCAGATTGAGATCCGTCGCCACCTTCTTGAGTATGTCGGGCGACGATATGATCTGGACCTCGGTGGCTACGGCCTCCTCGTCGGTTGCCGGCTTGTCATCATTGGTTGCGCCGGCCGGCCGCGTGAAGACCGACTCGCGCGGCCCGATCTCCAGCTTGGCGGTGGCCTTGTAATAAGGCGTGGCCAGCCAGGCGAAGGCAAACGCCAGCCCGGTGACCACGAGCGTGACGAGAACAATGCGCAGCCAGTTCCTCGCCAGACTGGCGAAGAGCTGCCTCAGATCGACATCGACATCTGCGGCCGCGGACTGAACGGACATGCATCCTGCTCCGGAACTTTGAGTCGAGGATAGACCGTAAACAACTATGGTAACTCACCCGTTAAGATCAGAACGCATGCTTATTAGAAGACACTCAAAGAACATCGGACGAAGGCAATAGAACAATTGGGTTTTTGCCTGCCGTCACCGCTTCCGGGCACGGTCCTTTACCGGCCATTAACCCTAACAGGATGATAACGGGCGCACTTCCTGGGGTTGGCCGCAGCACTGGCGGCGAGAGCGACGAAGGTTCGTGTCCGATCATGAAAAGCACTGCTTATCTCTTTCGCGCCATGCTTGCCTTGTCGCTGCTCACCGGCTGTTCCAGCTACCGCCCGACACCCGCCGCCTTCCATGAAGTGCTCGACCAGCCTTACAGACTCGGCGCCGGCGACCGCATCCGCGTCACCGTCTTCGAGCAGGAAGGGCTGACCAACACCTACAGCGTCGACCAGTCCGGCTACATCTCCTTCCCGCTCGTCGGCGCCGTGCCGGCGCGCGGCCACACCGCCCAGCAGTTGGAAAAGGAAATCGCCGACAAATTGCGCCAGGGATATCTGCGCGATCCCGATGTGTCGGTCGAGATCGACCGCTACCGGCCGATCTTCGTCATGGGCGAAGTCGGCGCGGCGGGCCAGTATTCCTATGTGCCGGGATTGACCGTGCAAAAGGCGATCGCGATCGCCGGCGGCTTCACGCCGCGCGCCAACCAGGAAAGCGTGGACATCACCCGTGATATCAACGGCAAGGTCATGACCGGCAGGGTGCAGACATCCGACCCGCTCTTGCCCGGCGACACCATCTACGTCCGCGAACGGCTGTTCTGAAAACCAACGTGGCGGCTCACCTCCGCATCGTTCACTGTTTCCGCTCACCTGTCGGGGGAATCTTCCGGCACGTGCGCGATCTGACCGAGGCGCAGGTCGCCGCCGGCCATTCCGTGGGCATCGTGTGCGATTCGACCACGGGCGGCGACTATGAGGAGCGGCTGTTCAAGGCGATGGAGGGGAGTTTAGCGCTCGGCATTCATCGCACGCCGATGCAGCGTCATATCGGGCCTGGCGATATGACGGCGGCCTGGCGCACCTATCGAATCATCAAGGAATTGCGGCCGGACGTGCTGCACGGGCACGGCGCCAAGGGTGGCGCGTATGCCCGTCTGTTCGGCTCACTGTTGCGGGTTTCAAGGTATCGCGTGGCCCGCCTTTATTCGCCGCATGGCGGCTCGCTCCACTATGACGAAACGACGGCCACGGGAAAGCTGTTCTTCGCGCTTGAGCGCTTCATGGCGCGCTTCACCGACTGCCTGCTGTTCGTTTCCGACTACGAACGGCGAACCTACGGCCGCAAAGTCGGCGAGCCGCCGGTCCCCAACACGCTGGTCTACAACGGCCTGCGCGCCGCCGAATTCGAACCGGTAGGAACGGCGGCGGATGCCGCCGATCTTCTCTACATCGGCATGATGCGCGACCTCAAAGGCCCGGACATCTTCATCGACGCACTGACGCAGGCAGGCAGCGAGATCGGCCGCCCGTTGAGCGCGGTGATGGTCGGCGACGGCGACGACCTGCCGCGCTACCACGCCCAGGTGGAGCGGCTTGGATTGAAGAGCCATGTCCGTTTCCTGCCGCCGATGCCAGCCAGAGAAGCCTTCGCGCTGGCTGGGCTGATCGTCGTCCCGTCCCGCGCGGAAGCGATGCCCTACATCGTGCTGGAGGCGCTGGCCGCCGGCAGGCCGATGATTGCGACTGCGGTCGGCGGCATTCCGGAAATCTTCGGCGAAGGCTCCCCTGCCCTAATACGGCCGGATGCGGACCAGCTCGCCGAGAGGTTGGGCACAGCTCTCAACGATCCCGACGCCTACCGGAAACTGATGCCGCAGGGCGGCGAGCTCAGGGCGCGATTCGGCGCTGACGTCATGGCGGCCGAAATCGAGAAGGCTTATTTCGCGGCGCTTCGCGGTTAGTCAGGTCGGAAGAGCCGCAAATCGTCGTTCGAAACCCGCAAGAACGTCCGCCTCGAACACGCTCAACGACCGGCCCCGTTCCCACAGCGCGGCGTAGGATTCCCGGTCGAGCTGCGCCGACAGGATGGTCTCGATCCGCTCCCGCTGAGCAGCTTCGGTAGACTGCCGGCCGTCGGGCCAGTCCTCAAAGCAATGATCGACAAATCCAAGCATGAGCGCGGCATCGTTCAATCTTCCGTCTCGGGCCGCGAGCTCGGTGGCATTTTGGATGATGCACCAGTGCCATGACGCATGGTCGCGCGGGAGATATTTCCACGCCTCGTCGATGGCTTCCCTTGCCGCCTCGGTATTGCCTAGCGCCATCGAATAGCAAGCGAGATTGCTAAGCTGAGCACCGAGTTCAAGCGAGCTGCCGCGTTCACGAAGGCTTGGCAAGATGCCTTTGGCGAGCGCGAACGCGCCTTGATGATCCTGTCTTCGGTGAACCATTTCAGCCAGATACATGGTCGACCGGAAGAGGCCACGCTCGTTTCCGCACGACCGATGCATCGCCAATCCCGCCTGGCACTTGGTCATTCCGGCGACCTCTTCTCCACCGGTCAACAGCCACAAACCAATCGAAACGAGCGCCCACGCCTTCAACTTTGATGATGGAAGTTTAGCCGACAGGGTCTCAAGCCGCGCGAAAATCGGGGCGGCCTCGGAACGACGGCCGGCGAAGTTGAGCGTGGTCCCAAGAAGAACGAGGGCATGCGACAGCAGCAGATCGTTTGCGTCGGCCTCGAATTGCCGCACCGCCTGCATCAGCGCCTCGATCGCGCGCAGGTCCTGGGAATTGATCCGCGCGAGCTCCCCAACCGCAAGGAAAAGGCGGCCGCGAAGCGACGGGTCGAGATCATCGGCGAAGGCGACAGCCGCCTCGGCAAACCGAAGGCCCTCGCCGGCGAGCTGAGCTTCTATCCAATAGCGATAGCTGGCGGCAGCCAAACCGACGAACAGGGCCCAGTCGGCGCTTGATCTGGCCCATTCAAGGGCCGAGCGCAGATTGTCGGTGTCCGGCCGATAGGCTGCTACCCAGGTTGCGTCCGGAACCAGCTCCCATCGTGCGAGGCTTTGCTCGAAGCGGCTCCGGACATGGTCCGCCAGGCGTGCCCGTGCATCTTGCTCTTCGTTCTGCCTGGTCAATTCCTGCAAGGCGAAGTGGCGCGTCGTCTCCAGCAATCTATAGCGGGTCCGATCTCCACCGTCGCGCGTAACCATCGATCGCCTGATGAGCTCCGACAAGTGGTCGTCGGCATGCTCACCGACCACGGCGCGAACACCGTCCAGCGTAAAGCTGCCCTGGAACACACCAAGCGCCCGCAGAGCCCTTTGCTCGCCCTCGGCAAGCAGCCCGTAGCTCCACTCAAGCGACGCCGCCAACGATCGATGCCGCCCCGGCGTGTCACCCCAACCCGTCGAAAGCTCCGCGAAGCGCTCGGCAAGCTGGCGGTCCACTTCGCCGAGGCCAAGAGTCGCCGATCTTGCCGCCACCATCTTGAGGGCAAGGGCGACGCCGTCGAGGCGAACGCAAAGTTGCCGCACGATAGGCAATTCGTCGACAGCAACAGTCTCGCCCTGCGCTTCATAGCAGTGGATGAGGAACATTTCGGCGGCCGAAAGACCGCTTTCGAAAGCTGCTTCGAGGCCGAACGGCGCGAGCCTGAAGACGTGCTCCCCGCTCAGCCCCAGCGGCACCTGCGAGGTCGTGACGATCCTCAGCTTCGCGGCTTCGGAAAGCAGGGAACGGACAATGTTGGCAACGGAGTGGGCAACGTGCTCGCAATTGTCGAGAACAAGCAGCCCGGCCAGTGGCCGCAGCATATCGACGATGGCGAGCAGTGGGGTGGTTTCGGTTCTGACCGGAATGCCGAGGACTTGCATGATCGCACTCTCGACGAAGCTGCCGTCGGGCACGGACGCCAGGTCGACAACCCAGACACCGTCTGGAAAGCCGCCGGCGAGTTCCTCGGCGGCTTTGAGGGCCAACGTCGTCTTGCCGACGCCGCCCGGGCCCAGGGTCGTAACCAATGGATATTGGTTGACGAGTTCCACGAGGCTTCTGACTTCGTGGTCGCGCCCGATGCATTCCGGTCGGTAGCGAGACAGATTGCCACCGGAGCGAACGGCCGGCGCCATGCGCTCCTGGATGCGCGTGGGCGGTGGGCCAACATACCGATAGCCACGGCCATGGACGGTCGCGACGAAGTTCGGGCCGAGGGCTTTCCTGAGCGCGGACATATGCACGTGAAGGGTGTTTTCTTCGACGACCGTGCCCGGCCAGAGAAGATCGAACAGGTCGCGCTTCTCGACCAGCACATTGGGGCGCTCAAGAAACACGAACAGCAAGTCGATGCTGCGCGCGCTGAGTTCAATCGCACCCTCCGGACCGTTCAGCGAACGCTCCCGCTCGTCCAGCACGAAATCGCCGAAGGACAGCGCCATCGCCAATCCTGAATTGACCTCACAGAAACGCTACAGAAGATTTCAGCATTGCATCAAGGACTTTCCGTCTACGCAGCCGCATCGTCCCGCCATGGCCATTGGAGAACGACGATGCAAAGCCTGCAAGCCATCCTCAAGCTTATCCCGCGCATTCTCGCTGCGACCATGGCGGTCGCGAGAAGCACGCTCGCGGACGCAGCGGCAAAACATCGGGATCGCCGCATCCTCGAGAGACTAAGCGCCGCCGAACTGGAAGACATCGGCCTCTGCCGTGGCGCGGATGGTGCGATCGACTTCCAACCTCGCTGCCCAGATGAATCCGAGCCCAAAGGCGGCGGCATCGAGACACTTTACGGCAGCCCCGCCATGGCGACCGCGATAGAGAAGGCCTAATTCGCAGGCCTAAGCTTGGCCGACGCTAATTCGGTCCGGACGAAAGACCGTCAGTCGCCGCGAGCGACAGACAGCTTCAAAACCACCGGTTGTTTCAAGGCTTTCTTAGCTCTCTTTTGCTATCCACTTTTGCGTAGCTCGCGGACAATCCCATGAACGAGATCGATCCCGCACACCGCTTTTCCATGGACGCGGTGCGCAAATTCGAGGGCCCGGCCGAGGGTCAGGCGCCCAGCGGCATCAACGACGTCGCGCGCCAGGTCGCTTCGCAGTACCGGCGCGATACGATGTCGCCGATCATGGTCAGCGGCGTGCTGCGCATGGTCGAATTCGCGATGCTGTTCCTTTCGGGGCTCGGCCTCTATCTCTACTTTGTCGGCTTCTTCAACTACCTCGCCTGGCAATACCCGCTGTCGATCGCGGCGGCGTCGTTCCTCGCGGTCGTGCTGCTCGACGTCACCGACAGCTACCAGATCGCGGCGTTGATGCGCCCTGTCGCCAATTTCGGACGCGTGCTGCTCGTCTGGGCCAGCACCTTCGCGCTGATGGCGCTCACCGCCTTCGCCATGAAGGCATCGGAAGACTATTCGCGGCTTTTGTTCGGCACCTGGTTCGTGGTCGGCTTCGTGCTGATCTTTACCCTGAGACTCGTGATGTCCAGGCTGATCAGGCGCTGGGCGCGCGACGGGCGCATGGAGCGGCGCGCCGTCATCGTCGGCGGCGGCAAGTCGGCCGAGATGCTGATCCGCTCGGTCGAGAAGCAGCCCTACAACGACATCCGCATCTGCGGCATCTTCGACGACCGCGGCGACAAGCGCTCGCCGCCGATCGTCGCCGGCTACCCGAAGCTCGGCACCATTTCCGAACTGATCGAGTTCGCCCGCATCGCCCGCATCGACATGCTGATCGTGTCGCTGCCGCTGACCGCGGAATCGCGCGTGCTGCAGCTTCTGAAGAAACTCTGGGTGCTGCCGGTCGACATCCGGCTCTCGGCGCATTCCAACGCGCTGCAATTCCGCCCGCGCGCCTATTCCTACATCGGCTCGGTGCCGATGCTCGACATTTTCGACAAGCCGATCAACGACTGGGACTCGGTCGCCAAGCGAAGCTTCGACATCATCTTCTCGCTGGTCGGCATCATCCTCTTCTCGCCGGTGATGCTCGCCACCGCGATCGCCATCAAGCTCGACAGCAAGGGTCCGGTGCTGTTCAAGCAGAAACGGCACGGCTTCAACAACGAGATCATCGAGGTCTACAAGTTCCGCTCGATGTACACCGACAAATCGGATCCGACCGCCAAGCAGACGGTGACCAAGAACGATCCGCGCGTCACCCGCGTCGGACGCTTCATCCGCAAGACGTCGATCGACGAGCTGCCGCAGTTCTTCAACTCGCTGCTCGGCTCGCTGTCGCTGGTCGGGCCGCGGCCGCATGCGATCGCCGCCCAGTCGCACAATCTGCTCTACAACGAAGTGGTCGACGGCTATTTCGCGCGCCACAAGGTCAAGCCCGGCGTCACCGGCTGGGCCCAGATCAACGGCTGGCGCGGCGAGATGGACACCAATGAAAAGATCCGCATGCGCACCGAATACGATCTCTACTACATCGAGAACTGGTCGATGCTGTTCGACCTGCGCATCCTGTTTCTGACGCCGGTCCGCCTGCTCAATACGGAAAACGCCTATTGAGCGCGGTCGCGCATGAACTGCCGGCGGCCCCGGTCAACCAGTTGCCGCCCCAGGCGGTCAACCAGTTGCCGCCCCAGGCGGTCAACCAGTTGCCGCCCCGGGCGGTCAACGCCAAGCTGATCGCGCTGATTTCGTCGGCGGCGATAGGCATTGGCATCCTGCTTTCCGGCTTCGTCATCAGCGAGCCCGCGCCTTACGAGCTCTACATGGCCGGGCTGATCGTCGTATGGGCGCTGTTCGGCCTGAAAATATCGCGGGCGATATTGCCGCTCTTGGTGCTGCTGGTGGCGATGAACATCGGCGGCATGATCGCGATGACGCAGATGACGGAGCTCGCCAGCACGCCGCTCTATCTCGCCGTCTCGCTGTTCCTCGCCTTCAGCGCGGTCTTCTTCGCCTCGGTCACGTCGACGCAGCCCGGCCTCTACCGGCTGATCTTCATCGCCTATGTGGTGTCGGCGGTGGCGACTTCCCTGCTCGGCATCGCCGGCTATTTCCACGCCTTCCCGGGCGCGGAAATGTTCACCAAATACGACCGCGCCGCCGGCGCCTTCCAGGATCCGAACGTGTTCGGCCCGTTCCTAGTGCTGCCCGGCACCTATCTGCTCTATCTGCTCTTGGCCGGTCCGGTGTCGCGCATGCCGCTGCTGGCGGTGCCGCTGCTGATCATCACCGCCGGAATCTTCTTCTCCTTCTCGCGCGGCGCCTGGGGCATGTTCGCGGTGTCGGCGGTGCTGCTTACCGCCTGCCTGTTCCTGCAGAGCGCCAGCGGTATGTTCCGGCTGAGGGTCGTGGTGATGACAATCGCCGCGGTCGCCCTGCTGGTCATCGCCGTCCTCGTCATCCTGCAACTGCCCGGCGTGTCGGACATGTTCACCCAGCGCGCGCAGCTCGAGCAGAGCTATGATACCGCCCGCCTCGGCCGCTTCGCCCGCTACGCGATTGGCTTCCAGTTGGCGCTGGAGCACCCGTTCGGCATCGGCCCGCTGGTGTTCGGCACGATCTATGG
>NZ_RZSC01000203.1:0-8894 GCF_003998155.1 Mesorhizobium sp. M1E.F.Ca.ET.063.01.1.1 | reverse complement strand
GGCCTGGACGCGGGTGCGGCTGCCTTCGGTGACGCGCACCTGGACGCGCACGGTGTCGCCGGGCTGGAATTCGGGCAGCTTGCGCTTGGCTTCGATCTTGGCGGCCTGTTCGGCCTCGAGCTGACGGATGAGGTCCATCTCAAAAATCCACTTCTTGTTCTTCCGACAGTCAGAGCGTCCTCAACTCGCCTTGCAGTTCCATTGACCGCTCGGCTATGCCCTTTGCCGAAAGCATTGGGCAGGGACGGCTACACCGCCATTGTTGACGGGTCCAGAAGATCGTTCTTCCGGTTCGGGCGGCCACATACCGCTATTTCGGCACTTTGTCACGTCTTTGAAGCACATTTTTTGCCTGCATGGCACCATCTTATTGTCGCCGTGTCGGTTGCGTCAGCCGCGCAAGCTTCCTAAGCGGGGAAAGGTCATTCCCTTGGTGTTTCCTCAATGACATTCTTCGATGCCGTCCTGCTCTTTGTCGCGGGTTTTGCTTCGGGCGCCGCCAACGCGGTAGCCGGCGGCGGCACCTTCCTCACCTTCGGCGCCATGACGCTGGTCGGACTGCCGCCGATCGCCGCCAACGCCACCTCCTCGGTGACGCAGCTGCCAGGCTACATCACCTCGACGCTCGCCTATTGGACCGATATCCGGCATTTCTGGCGCGGCGCGCTGCTGCTTTGCCTGATCTCGGCCCTCGGCGCGCTGGCCGGCTCGCTCATACTGCTGGCGCTCACCAATCCGTCGTTCCGGGCGCTGGTGCCGTGGCTGCTAATTGCCGCCACCGCCCTGTTCGCCGCCGGGCCGTGGCTGAAACCGGCGGCCGGGCCGGAGCACCAGGCCTCGGTCGGCTCGCTTGCCGGTTCGCTCGCGCAGTTCGCGACCGCGGTCTATGGCGGCTTCTTCGGCGCCGGCATGGGCGTCATGATGCTGGCGACCCTCGGCCTGACGCAAGCCGGCGACTATCATCGCCTGAACGCTTTGAAGAACATGCTGTCCATCGTGATCGCGGTCGTCGCCATTCTGGTCTTCGTTTCCGGAGGCGTCGTGGCCTGGCCGCAGGCGATCGTCATGATCCCGGGCGTCGCGCTCGGCGGCTATGCCGGAGTGTGGATCGCCAAGCGCGTGCCGCAAGGCGTGGTGCGCGGCTTCGTCGTCGCCGTCGGCCTGCTCCTGGCCTTCTACTACTTCACCAAGGGCTGAGTGCCCGCCAGCAGATCCGGCCGCCGCTCCCTGGTCAACCTAATCGCCTCGGCGCGCCGCCATTCGGCGATCTTCCTGTGGTTGCCGGAGATCAGCACGTCGGGGATCGGCCTGCCCTCGAATTCCTGCGGCCGCGTGTAGTGCGGATGCTCGAGCAGGCCGTTCTCGAAACTTTCTTCCTCGCCGGAGACGGCGTTGCCCATGACGCCGGGCAGCAGCCGCACGACGGCGTCGAGCAGCACCAGCGCCGCCGGCTCGCCGCCCGACAGGATGAAATCGCCGATCGAAACTTCCTCCAAATCGCGCGCCTCGATCAGCCGCTGATCGACGCCCTCGAAGCGGCCGCACAGGATCACCGCGCCAGGCCCCGCGGCGAGCTTGCGCACGCGCGCCTGGGTGAGTGGCCTGCCGCGCGGGCTCATCAGCAGCCTTGGACGTTCGTCGCCCTGCGGCGAAACGTGATCGATGGCCTTGGCCAGCACGTCCGCGCGCATCACCATGCCGGCGCCGCCGCCGGCCGGCGTGTCGTCGACGGTGCGATGCCTGTCGGCGGCGAAATCGCGGATCTGGATCGCCTCCAGCGACCAGGTGCCGGCTTCAAGCGCGCGGCCCGCGAGCGACAGGCCGAGCGCGCCCGGAAACATTTCGGGATAGAGCGTCAGCACCGAGGCGGCAAAGCTCAACGGTTGCCCCCGGCATCCTTCGGTCCGCGCGGCCGGCCTTTCGGATCGAAGCCGGAATGGCCTGGCGCCTCGCCATCCTCGTCGTCGACCAGACCCGCCGCCAGCGGATCGACCTGAACAAAGCCGTCGGCGATCGACACATGCGGCACCGCGGCCTGGGTGAACGGGATCAGCACGCCCTTGCGGCCGGCGAGCGTGACGTCGAGAATGTCGCCGCCGCCGAAATTGTGCACGGCGACAACCCTGCCGATGGCGCCTGTTTCGTCCCTGACCTCCAGGCCGATCAGGTCGGCGTGGTAGAATTCGTCCTCCTCGCCGTCGTCCGGCAGCACCGAGCGGTCGACGAAGAGTTCTGTGCCGGCAAGCGCCTCGGCGGCGTTGCGGTCGTTGACGCCCTTGAAGCGCACCACCACCACCGTGCCGGCCGGCCTGATGTCGAGGATCTGGAAGGCTCGGCCGTCCTTGGCCTGGAGCGGCCCGTAGTCGGCGAGCGCCAGCGGATCGCCGGTGAAGGTCTTCACCCGCAATTCGCCCTTGATGCCATGCGCGGCGCCGATCACGGCCATCTGGACGGGGTTCTCGAGCTTCGACATGGCGTCACTTCCTTTGCCCTGCTCTACCCCCCTATGGCTGTCATTTCAATGACGCGCTCTTCACCGGTTCCTAACCTCCCCGCCGGAAAATGCCGCCATGCAGGAATTCCTCATCCCGGCAAAGCCCGACCTCCAGGCGGCGCGCGAGAACTGGCTGAAGATGCTGGCGCGCGAGCGCCGGCTGTCGCCCGAGACGGTCGAAGCCTATGAGCGCGACACGCGCCAGTTCCTGCACTTTTTGACCGGACATTGCGGCGGTCCGCCCGGCATCGCCGATATCGCCGACCTGCGGCCGGCCGATCTGCGCGGCTTCCTCGCCGCGCGCCGCAATAGCGGCGCCGGCGCCCGCACGTTGGGACGCGGCCTCGCCGGCATCCGCTCGCTGCTGCGCTTTCTCGAACGGCGCGGCCTCGTCAACGCGGCGGGTGCGGCAGCACTGCGCGCGCCGCGCCAGCCGAAATCGCTGCCCAAGCCGCTGACGGCGAGTGATGCAAAGCAGGTCGTCGGCGTGGAGGGGCAGCTGGCGGAAGAGCCATGGATCGCCTCACGCAACGCCGCCGTGCTGACGCTGCTCTACGGCTCCGGACTGCGCATCTCCGAAGCGCTTGGGCTCACCGGCGCCGATCTGGCCACGGAAGCCGACACCGTGCTGCGCGTCACCGGCAAGGGCGGCAAGACAAGATTGGTGCCGGTGCTGCCGGTGGCGCAGCGAGCGGTTGCCGAATACCGGCGGCTCTGTCCCTTCCATATCGACCCCAAGGGCCTGCTGTTCCGCGGCGCCCGCGGAGGGCCGCTGAACCCGGCGATCGTCCAGCGCGAGATGGCGAAGCTGCGCTCGGCACTGAACCTGCCGGACACGGCGACGCCGCATGCCTTGCGCCATTCCTTCGCCACGCATCTGCTTGGCCGCGGCGGCGACCTGCGCACCATCCAGGAGCTGCTCGGCCACGCCAGCCTGTCGACCACGCAGGTCTATACCGGCGTCGACACGGCGAGGCTGCTCGATATCTACGAACGGGCGCATCCGCGTGCCTGAGCGGAACCGCAGCGAAAATTTCGGTCGCCCGGTTAACCGTTTTGCCGCTTTTTCAGCTTAAGAAGCTCCTCATGAAACGCGTCATCGCCATCGCCGACCGCGCGGCTCTTGTCTCGTTGAAGCTGCTCGCAGCGCTCAACGTGCTGTTTTTCCTGTCGTTTCTCATCGTCCTGCTGCTGGCCGGCAGGGCGCATGCCGAGGCTCCCGCCTGCGGCGGCTCCGATCTGCTGGCAAGTCTGGCAAAGAGCGATCCCGCTGCCTTCAAGAAGGTCGAAGCCGAGGCGGCCGCCGTTCCCAACGGCAAGGGTCTGCTGTGGAAGCTGAAGAAATCAGGCGAAAAACCGTCCTATCTCTTCGGCACCATGCACATGACCGACGCGCGCGTCACCACGCTGCCGGCCGCGGCGCAGAAAGCCTATGACGGCGCCGACACCGTCATCATCGAAACCACCGAAGTGCTCGACAAGAGCAAGATGATGGCGGCAATCGCCGCAGAGCCCGGCCTGATGATGTTCACCGACGACACCACGCTGTCCTCGCTGCTGTCGCCCGAGGACGCGGCGGTGCTGAACAAGGGGCTCGATGCGCGCGGCATTCCGCCCGCGACGGTCGCCAAGATGAAGCCGTGGATCCTTTCGGCCATGGTGGCGCTTCCCGCCTGCGAAGTGGCGCGTCAGACCGCGGGAGCACCGGTGCTCGACGTCAAGCTGGCCACGGACGCAAAGGCGAACGGCAAGGCGGTCGAAGGTCTGGAAACCGTTGCCGGTCAGCTCCGCGCCATGGCTTCGCTGCCGCTCGCCTTCCACATGAAGGGGCTGGTCGACACGCTGAGGCTCGGCGACAAGGCCAACGACCTCAACGAGACCATGATCGTGCTCTACCAGCGTGGCGAGGTCGGTATGTTCTGGCCGCTGTTTCGCACCGTCTTGCCCGATGCCGAAAACGACCAGGCCGGCTATGCCGCCTTCGAACAGACCATGATCACCAGCCGCAACAAGGTGATGGTGGAGCATGCCGAGCCGATTCTGGCCAAGGGCAACGTCTTCATGGCGGTCGGCGCGATGCATCTGCCGGGGCCCGAAGGACTGGTCGAGGATTTCCGCAAGGCAGGGTATAGTGTTACCGCCGTCAACTGAGTCGTCTGGCGGCTGGGGAGCGGAAAACGCCGTTTTTTCAGCGCTTTCCGTCCGCCTGCGTGAAACCGATTGCGGGATCGCGCGTTGATGGCTGTTGATTGAAGCCTTTCATTCCAAGGAGGACACCTTTCATGGCGAACCCTAACGACCCCTTCACCCCTCCGAGCACGCCCCCCTCGTCGGGTGGCGGCGGCAGCGGGTGGCTGATCGCCCTTGTTGTCATTATCCTGGCCATTGTTGCGTATTATGTTTTTGGCAGAAGCGGCGGCGAGAAGGCCCCGGCACCCGCCGAGCCGCCGGCAGCTACGACGCCGGCTCCGGCGCCCGCACCGGCTGAGCCGGCGCCCGCAACGCCTGCTCCTGCACCTGCACCTGAACCGGCGCCCGCACCGGCACCAGCGCCCGCTCCGGCCCCAGCGCCGGCACCTGCCCCGGCTCAGTAATCAAGCCAAAGCTCAACGACAAACGGCCCGCCGAAAGGCGGGCCGTTTTGGTTGGTGGAACCACGCCTTCGATGGGCGTTCGGCGCCGGCGCGTGGCGCGCAGCTAAATATGGATCGGCTTGAAGAACGTCGCCAGCGCCGCTTCCTTCACCGCTTCCGACATCGTCGGGTGCGCGTGGCAGGTGCGGGCGAGGTCTTCCGAGGAGCCGCCGAATTCCATCAGCACCGCGGCCTCGTGGATCATCTCGCCGGCGCCGAAGCCGACGATATGGACGCCGAGCACGCGATCGCTGGCCTTGTCGGCCAGGATCTTCACGAAACCGTCGGTGTGCAGCATGGCGCGCGCGCGGCCGTTGGCGCTGAACGGGAACTTGCCCGCCTTGTAGTCGATGCCGGCCTTCTTCAATTCCTCCTCGGTCTTGCCGACGGAGGCGATTTCCGGGCTGGTGTAAACGACGCTCGGGATGACGTCGTAGTTCACATGGCCGGCCTGGCCGGCGATCGTCTCGGCCACCGCCACGCCCTCGTCCTCGGCCTTGTGCGCCAGCATCGGCCCCGCGATGACGTCGCCGATGGCGTAGATGCCGGGCACGTTGGTCCTCAGATGCCCGTCGGTCTTGACCCGGCCGCGCTCATCGACATCGACGCCCGCTTCCTTCAGCCCCAGGCTGTCGGCATAGGGGCGACGTCCGGTGGCGACCAGCACGACGTCGGTCTCGATGGTTTCGGCCGCGCCGCCCTTGACCGGCTCGAACGTCACGCTGGCGCCCTTCTTGGTTTTGGCCACATCGGTGACCTTGGCCCCTAATTTGAACTCGAAACCCTGCTTGGACAGCAGGCGCTGGAACTGCTTCGACACCTCGCCGTCCATGCCGCCGAGGATGGTGTCGAGGAACTCGACGACCGTGACCTTGGCGCCAATCCTGGCCCAGACCGAGCCGAGCTCCAGCCCGATGACGCCACCGCCGACCACCACGAGGTGGCCGGGCACCTTGGCCAGCGACAGCGCGCCGGTGGAAGACACGATCACCTTCTCGTCGAAGTCGACCTTGACGCCCGGGATGCCGGCGACGTCGGAGCCGGTGGCGATGACAATGTTCTTCGTCTCGAGCTCCTCGACCTTGCCGTCCTCGCCGGTCACCGACACCTTGCCGGCGGAAACCACCTTGCCGGTGCCGCGGAAGCTGTCGATCTTGTTCTTCTTGAACAGGAAGGCGACGCCGTTGACGTTGGACGCCACCGTCGCATCCTTGTGCGCCAGCATCTTCTTCAGATTGAGCTTCGGCGCGCCGACCTCGACGCCGAGCGCATCGAAGGCATGGCCGGCCTCGGCGAACATCTCGGAGGCGTGGAGCAGCGCCTTCGACGGGATGCAGCCGATGTTGAGGCAGGTGCCGCCGAAGGTGGCGTTCTTCTCGACCACCGCCGTCTTCAGGCCGAGCTGCGCCGCCTTGATGGCGCAGACATAGCCGCCCGGTCCCGATCCGATGATTACGACGTCATAAGCCATGAGACTGTCCTTCTTATCCGGCCTTCAGCGGCCGCCGCTCACATTGAGGATCGCGCCCGTTACATAGGAGGCCGCGTCCGACAGAAGATAGAGAACCGCGCTGGCGACCTCATCGGCCGTGCCCGCCCGTTTCATCGGCAGCATGTCCTGCATCCGCGCCACGCGGTCCGGCTGCCCGCCGGAGGCATGGATCTCGGTCTCGGTGATGCCGGGGCTGACCGCGTTGACGCGGATGCCTTCCAGCGCGACTTCACGCGCCAGCCCGATCGTCAGCGTGTCGATCGCGCCCTTGGAGGCGGCATAGTCGACATATTCGCCGGGCGAGCCGAGTCTCGCCGCCGCCGAGGACAGATTGACGATAGCGCCGCCCTTGCCGCCGTGGCGGGTCGACATGCGCTTCACCGCCTCGCGGGCGCAGAGGAAGGAGCCGACGACGTTGATGCGCATCATGCGCTCGACCCGCTCGGCACTCATCTCGTCGACACGCGCCTTGACGTCGACGATGCCGGCATTGTTGACGAAAGCGTCGAGCCGGCCGAAGGCTTTGTCCACCGTTTCGAACATCGCGATCACATCGGCTTCGTCGCCGATGTCGCCCCTGACCGCGAAGGCCTCGCCGCCGGCGGCTTCGAGCTCGGCGACGAGCGCATCGGCGGCAAGCTGGTTGGAGACATAGTTGACCGCAACGCGATAGCCGGCCTGATTTGCCTGCCGGCAGATGGCGGCGCCGATGCCGCGGCTGCCGCCGGTGACCAGCAGCGTCTTCTTGTGCGTGCTCATTCCTGGCAGCCCTTCAGGGTAAAGACGTCCCACGGCACTTTGGAGAAGCCGGCTGGACCGTAAGCGGCCGACATCTGCAATGACGGCCCGAGATCGGGAAAGATCAGGCTTTTCGGCGCATCGGCGCCCTCGGCCGGCAGCAGGCCGACGCCGCCCTTCTCATCCGCCCTGTAGATGACGCCTTCCCAGACCGTGCAGGCGGCAAGCTCCTCGCCGGTGACGTCGCCGGTCGGGCACTTGTACATCAGCGAGCCGTGCGGGCGCGAGGCGGAGCCCTCGGTCCACATGGCGATGCCGTCGAGCACGGTATTGTTGTCGAGGATCATGCGGAAGCTGTTGGTGATCGTCGCCGAGGTGCCGGTCGGGGTGAAGTCGATCTCGGCGCCGCTTTGCGCCTCGCCATAGACGGCGAGCTGGATCGGGCATGCGGCCTGGGCATCGGCCGCCACGAGAGCCGCGCTGGCCGCAAGCACGACCGGTCTGGCGGCGCCAAGCAGACGGGCTGTCATTCGCCGCCCCGATCGCGCGCCGCCACCCTGGCCACTCAGAGATCGAGCACCAGACGCTCGGGATCCTCCAGGCTTTCCTTGACGCGCACGAGGAAGGTCACCGCTTCCTTGCCGTCGACGATGCGGTGATCATAGGAGAGCGCCAGATACATCATCGGGCGAATGACGATCTGGCCGCCGACCACCATCGGCCGCTCCTGGATCTTGTGCATGCCGAGGATGCCGGACTGCGGCGCATTCAGGATCGGCGTCGACATCAGCGACCCGTAAACGCCGCCATTGGAGATGGTGAAGGTGCCGCCTTGCATGTCGGCAACCGAGAGCTTGCCGTCGCGCGCGGCGAGCCCCAGCCGGCCGATCTCCTTCTCGATCTCGGCAATCGACATCTGGTCGGCGTTGCGCACCACCGGCACCACCAGTCCCTTGTCCGTGCCGACGGCGACGCCGACATGGGCAAAATTCTTGTAGATGATGTCGGTGCCGTCGATCTCGGCATTGACGGCCGGGATCTCCTTCAGCGCATGCGTCACCGCCTTGGTGAAGAAGCCCATGAAGCCGAGCTTCACGCCATGCTTCTTCTCGAACACGTCCTTGTACTTGGCCCTGAGCGCCATCACCGCGCTCATGTCCACCTCGTTGAAGGTGGTGAGCATAGCGGCGGTGGACTGCGCCTCCTTGAGGCGGCGCGCGATGGTCTGGCGCAGCTTGGTCATGCGCACGCGCTCCTCGCGCGAGGCGTCGTCCGGCGTGGACGGGGCGCGGACAGCGACGGGCGCGGGCGCCGCTCTCGGCGCCTCGGCCGGCTGCGACGGCGCGCCCTTGGCGATCGCGTCGAGCACGTCGCCCTTCAGCACCTGGCCGCGCTTGCCCGAGCCGGAGAGCTGGTCGACCGAGAGATTGGCCTCCGCGATCAGCTTGGCGGCGGCCGGCGCCGGCGGCATGGTGCGCGGCTCGATCGGGCCGGCGACGCCGGCCATCTTGGCGGTCTCGGCCACGGCCTGCTTGAC
>NZ_RZSC01000202.1:0-8950 GCF_003998155.1 Mesorhizobium sp. M1E.F.Ca.ET.063.01.1.1 | reverse complement strand
ACCGTGCTGATAACCGGTGCGACCGGCGGCCTCGGCAGCGGCGCCGCCAAAGCCTTCGCCGCTGAAGGCGCGCGGCTTGTCCTTTCCGACCTCGACGAAACGGCGCTCGGCGATTTCGCGGCGACGCTCGGCGCCGAAACCGCGTTCCTTGCCGGCAACATTGCCGACGAGAGGCTCTCGGAGGATCTTGTGAAGCTGGCCGTCGAAAAGTTCGGCCGGCTGGACATTGCCGTCAACAATGCCGGGATCGTGCACGCCTTCGTGCGCCTGCCGCAGGTGACCTCGGAGGAAGCGCGCCGGGTGCTGGAGGTCGATCTGCTCGGCGTCTTCTACGCCATGAAGCATCAGATCCCGCAAATGGAGCGCCAGTTCAGGGAGAGCGGCAAGGGCGGCGCCATCGTCAACGTCGCCTCGGTCGCCGGTCTCTCCGGCGCGCCGAAGCTGTCCGTCTATGCCGCCGCCAAGCATGGCGTCGTCGGGCTGACGCGCTCCGCAGCGGTCGAATATGCCAGCAAGGGGATCCGCATCAACGCGGTCTGCCCGGCTCACACCAGGACGGCGATGGTCGACGGCTTCGTGCGCTCCACCGGCGCGCCGGAAGCCGAAGCCATCGCCGAACTCACACGCGGCGTGCCGATGAAACGGGTCGGCGAAGTCGACGAGATCGTAACCGGCATCCTTTATCTCGCCGATCCCGCCAACTCCTTCATGACCGGCCACGCTCTCGCACTCGATGGCGGCATCGGGGCCATCTGAGCAATTCCAGGAAAAGTGTTTTACGGTTTTCCGTCCGGAATTGCGTCTGACAAAGCGCAATTCCAGGAAAAGTGTTTTGCGGTTTTCCGTCCGGAACTGCGGTAGATAGAAAGCGGACGTTGGGGAACCGTCCACTCCCTTGCCCGTTGCCGTACAGCGTATATAATTTCGTAAGGCAACCAATCACAAAAGGCAGACGGACATTGGCGCTGAGCGTTCAGAAACGCCGCGAAAAACAAAAAGCCGAACTTCGCTCCGAACTGGTCGACGCGGCCCACAAGCTCGTCCAGGAAGAGGGCTATGAAGGGCTTACCATCCGCAAGCTGGCCAAGCGTGTCGGATACGCGCCGATGTCGGTCTATTCCTATTTCGCCGATAAGCAGGACATCCTGTTCGCGTTGGCTGAGGACGCATTCGAGACGCTCGCACGGCGCATCGAGGAGCATCCCTCCGACGATCCGATCGAGGCGCTGCGGGCGGTGATGACAGAGTATGCCGCCTTCGGGCTCGGCAATCCCAATGAATACCGAACCGTTTTTATGACCGAGAAGACCCGGCTGCCGGAAGGCCGCAGCTACGAGGACATGGAAGAGGGCAACCCGGCGATGCAGGTGCTGATAAGCAGGGTCGAGGCCTGCGTGGCCGCCGGCAAGCTCAAGGGCGACCCGCGCGCCATCGCGACCATGCTGTGGACCGTCGGCCACGGCACCATCTCGCTGCTGATCACCTTCCCCTTCTACCCCTTTGGCGACCCCCAGGCCTATGTGAAGCGCATGTGCGACTTCATGCTGGCCTCCTTGTCGGCGCAGGACATTCCTCCGCTCACCGAAACGCCCGTCAACTGCTGACCGGCATCGCGGTCTAGCTCACGTCGATCGCTTGATTCACGGGGGCGAATTCCTACGTTCAAGAAAAGTTGTCGTACACGTACAAACTCCCCCTTGAATTCAGCTTCCGTTAACCGTATATGTACGGCGTATCGTACATGTACGAAAAGATTACCGGAGACGGAAGATGAAAAAGACGATTCTCGCGCTTGCGACTGTGCTGGCTTTCTCGGGCGCCGCTTTTGCCGGCGCGGACCAGCCGGCCAAGCACGGCCCGGCGGCCTGCGCTCAGACTAAGGCCAATGTGACGCTCGACTGCACGGCGACCGGCTCGGTTGAAAAGCCGGACGCCAGCAACACCCAGGCAACCAAGGGCCCGCGACTCGGTATCGACGTGGATCCGTGGTTCGTGCCCGGCCTCTGAACACCGCAAGCGGAAACGAAAACGGGCGGCACTTGGCCGCCCGTTTTCGTTTATACCGGCGCTCTCGAAGCGAACGTTTTATCTCTTGCGCTGTTTCTGTCGCGACACTGTCTTGGCTTTGGCCGGCTTCGCAGGCGCACCCGTAATCGAAGTGCTGGTGATCGAAACCGGATCGCTGGCCGGGAATGTGTCCTCGAGGCCTTCCTCAAGTTCCTCATCCTCGATGTCGTGATGCTGCTCCCGCTCCAGTGAACGGACCGCCGCGGTCTTCTTGGGCGACTTCGGCGCTGATTTGGATAGCATCGGCCTTCTCCCTCGCTAGTCGCAAACAACGGGGACGGATCGGCGATGGTTCCTGCGACGCCGCCTCTGGTTAACGGCGGTCAGGAAAATCAGTTCGCCGCGTCGCTTGCCGCTTCCGACAGCAAAGTAAAGACATAGTCCGAGAAGGAACGCCAGCATTCCACCCGGAAGGCATCGGCCGCCATGCGCGACAGCACGATCTCGGACTTGCCGAGAATGGTGCGCGACGCCGCACCCACCGGGAACGCCTCGAGCGACAGGTCCTGCGGGCAGCCGGAATTGACCGTCACCGCGGCCGCCGGCCCGGCGACCGAGATGGCGACATTGCGATGCGAGATGCCGACCGCCGAATGCAGCGCCGGCGCCTTGGCGCAGTCGGCCAGCGGATCGTTTCCGGCCTCATCGATGATCAGCCACTCGTCAGGCCCAAGCCACAAGGCAGTGCGCCCGCTTTTTGCCGCCGAAGTCTTCGGCTTGGTCGGCAAGGTCACGCCGAGCGCCTTGGAAAGGGCGGCGAGCGAAGCCTCCGGCGCGCGCAGAGAGATGCGTTCGGCCGGCGGCAGGATCTCGACCTTGACACCTGGCGCCGACGTCACGCGGCCAGCAAGCGCTGGACGCCGCTCGACGGAAGGTGAAGCAGCGGCTTTTGTCTTGACGGCAGCCTTAGCCATTGAGGCGTCCTCCCTTCTCGTCGACGAACACCGTGCCGGTGACCTCCACCTCGATCGTGCCGTTCGGCATCGGCACGTAGAGCGTCTGACCCATGCGGTCGCGGCCGCCGGCGACCAGCGCCAGCGCGATCGAGTGCCCGCAATTCTCCGACCAGTAGCTGGAGGTGACGTGACCGATCATCTTCATCGGGATCGCCTGTTTCGGATCCGCGACGATTTGCGCGCCTTCCTCCAGCACCACCTTCGGATCCTTGGTCTTCAGGCCGACCAACTGCTTGCGGCCCTTGGCGACCAGGTCGGACCGCATCATGCCGCGGATGCCGACGAAGTCAGTCTTCTTCTTGCCGACCGCCCAGTCGAGCCCGGCATCGTTCGGCGTCACCGTGCCGTCCGTGTCCTGGCCGACGATGATGTAGCCCTTCTCGGCGCGCAGCACGTGCATCGTTTCGGTGCCGTAGGCGGTCGCGCCATGCTTCCGGCCTTCGGCCCACAGCGCTTCCCAGACCGCCTCGCCATAGTCGGCCGGCACGTTGACCTCGAAGCCGCGCTCGCCGGTGAAGGACATGCGGAACAGCCTCGTCGGCACGCCGCAGATCTTGCCCTCGCGCACCGACATATGCGGCATCGCTTCGTCGGACATGTCGATGCCCTCGACCAGCGGCGCGATGATCTCACGCGACTTCGGACCCTGCACCGCGATGACCGCCCACTGCTCGGTGATCGAGGTCAGCCAGACGTTCAGATGCGGGAACTCGGTCTGGAGGTAATCCTCCATGTGGTGCATGACGCGCGGCGCGCCGCCGGTGGTCGTCGTCACATGGAAGCGGTCAGGCGCCAGCCTGCCGACGACGCCGTCGTCATAGATGAAGCCGTCCTCGCGCAACATGATGCCGTAGCGGCAGCGGCCGGGCTCCAGCTTCTCCCACGGGTTGGTGTAGAGCAGCTCCATGAACTTCGCCGCGTCCGGCCCGACCACCTCGATCTTGCCGAGCGTCGAGGCGTCGAACAGGCCGGCCGTCTTGCGCACCGTCACGCATTCGCGGTTGACGGCGGCATGCATGTCCTCGCCGGCCTTGGGGAAATACCAGGCGCGCTTCCACTGGCCGACATCCTCGAACACAGCGCCTTGGGCCGCCGCCCAGCCATGGGTCGCCGTCCTGCGGGTGGGATCGAAGAGCGCTCCACGCGCGTGTCCGACGATCGAGCCGAAGGTCACCGGCGTGTAGGGCGGGCGGAAGGTGGTGAGACCGACTTGCGGGATCGGCTTGCCCAGTGTCTCGGCGGCGATCGCCAGGCCGTGCATGTTCGAGGTCTTGCCCTGGTCGGTCGCCATGCCGTTGGTGGTGAAGCGCTTGACGTGCTCGATCGAATGCATGCCTTCATGCACCGCCTGGCGGATGTCCTTGGCGGTGACGTCGTTCTGGAAATCGATGAAAGCCTTGACGGTGGTGCCCGGTCCGGCGCCGGGGGCAGCGCCCAGCATGCCGCGCGACCAGCTTTCGCTGGCATCGACCTTCGGCTTGGCGCCCTTGCCCGTCTTGACGCTGGAATCCTTGCCGCCGGCCTCCTTCGCCGCCTTGACGCCCGCCGCATAGGCCTCGTCGATGGCCGCATCCAGCCCGTCGGTGCCGTTGCAGGCGCCGACCGACACGCAGTCCTGCGCGTAGGTTCCCGGCACGAAACGCCGCGTCTCCTCGTTGAAGGCGACCTTGCCGCGCGACTGCGAGAAGAGATGCACCGACGGCGTCCAGCCGGCCGACATCAGGATCGCATCGACAGGGATGGTGCGCTCGCCGCCGCCATTCTTCGGCTGCACGGTCATCGATGAGACGCGCAGCTTGCCGCCGGCGCGGATAACGGCGCGGCCGAAATTGATCTCGATGCCGAGGCCCCTCGCCTCGTCGATCATCGGTCCGGTGGGATTGTCGCGCAGGTCGACGATAGCGGCGATATTGACACCCGCCTTCTTCAAGTCGATCGCAGCCGCGTAGGCCGAGTCGTTCGCGGTATAGACGCCGACATTCCTGCCGACCGCGACACCATAGTGATTGAGATAGATGCGCGCGGCCGACGCCAGCATGATGCCCGGACGGTCGTTGTTGGCGAACACCATGTGGCGCTCGATGGCGCCGGTCGCCAGCACGACTCGGCTGGCGCGGACCTGCCACAGGCGCTCGCGCGCCAGCTCCCGGCCGGGGCTCTTGAGATGGTCGCTGACCCGCTCGACAAGGCCGACGAAGTTCTGCGCGTAATACCCAAAAGCAGTCGTGCGCGAAAGCACGCGGACATTGTCCATGGCCTTGAGCTTCGCGATCGCGGCTTGCGCCCAGGCATAGCCATTCTCGCCGTCGATTTTGGCGCCGCTCTCGAAGCGCAGGCTGCCGCCGAATTCGGCCTGCTCGTCGGCGAAGATCACCCGCGCGCCGGTTTCGGCAGCGGCAAGCGCGGCCGCAATGCCGGCGGCGCCGCCGCCCAGCACCAGAACGTCGCAATGCGCGTAGCGCGCCGCGTAGTGGTCAGGGTCCGGGCGGTCCGGAGAAACGCCAAGGCCCGCGGCCGAGCGGATCTGCGGCTCGTAAAGGCTCTTCCAGGCCGACTTCGGCCACATGAAGGTCTTGTAGTAGAAGCCGGCCGAGAACATCGGCGAGGCAAGGTCGTTGACCGCGCTGACGTCGAAGGCAAGCGAGGGCCAGCGGTTCTGCGAATTGGCGGTGAGCCCGTCATAGAGCTCCTGCACGGTCGCCCGCACATTCGGCGTCTTGCGTGTGTCGTCGCGCACGATCTGCACCAGCGCATTGGGCTCTTCCGCGCCGGCGGAAAGGAAGCCGCGCGGACGATGGTACTTGAACGAACGGCCGACCAGATGCACGCCGTTGGCGAGCAGCGCCGAGGCGAGCGTGTCGCCCTCGATGCCGACATAGGACTTGCCGTCGAAGCTGAAAGACGCGGTCTTCGCCTGGCTGAGGTGCCCGGCGCCGGGAATGCGGAACGCGGCGTTCATTTCGAGGCTCCAGGCAGCTTCGCGGGCTTCGGCTCGCCGGCCTTGTAGGTCATGACGAACTTGTCGGTGACGGTGTCGCGCACGGCGTTGAAGAAGCGCGCGCAGCCATGGATATGCCGCCAGCGCTCATAGATGACGCCTTTCGGGTTCGAGCGGATGAAGAAAAATTTCTCGAAATCGTCGTCGCTCTCGCCGGCAATGTTGGTCGAGCGCACGACATGCGCCTCGCCGGCATTGCGGAACTCGAGTTCCGGGCGCTCTTCCTCGCAATAGGGGCAGCGGATGAGAAGCATTTTCGGTCGATCCTACAATTCGCCATGGCCGACGCGAGCGCCGGCCGGTTGATCGCAAAGCCTCAGCAGAAATGTCGGCATCAGTGCGCCACCGCCGCCGCTGCCGCCTCGTCGATGAGACGGCCGGTGCGGAACCGCTCGAGCGTGAAGGGGGCGTTGATCGGGTGCGGGTCGTCCCTGGCGATGGTGTGGGCAAAGACATTGCCCGAACCAGGTGTCGCCTTGAAGCCGCCCGTGCCCCAGCCGCAATTGACATAGAGTCCCTTGACCGGCGTCTTCGCCAGGATCGGCGACCGATCGGGCGTCACGTCGACGATGCCGCCCCAGGAGCGCAGCATCTTCATGCGCGTGAAGATCGGGAACATCTCGCAAATGGCGTCGAGCGTGTGCTGCAGGATGCGCAGGCCGCCGGTCTGCGAATAGGAGATATACTGGTCGGTGCCGGCGCCGATCACCAGCTCGCCCTTGTCCGACTGCGAGATATAGGCGTGCACCGTGTTCGACATCACCACGCAGGGCACCACCGGCTTGACCGGCTCCGAGACCAGCGCCTGCAGCGGATAGCTCTCCAACGGCATGCGCACGCCGGCCATGTCCATGATCACCGATGAATGACCGGCTGCGACGACGCCGACCTTCTTGGCGCCTATGAAGCCGCGCGTCGTCTCGACGCCGGTGACCGCGCCATTGGCCGCACGCTTGATGCCGGTGACCTCGCAGTTCTGGATGATGTGCACGCCGCGCGCCGAGGCGCCGCGCGCATAGCCCCAGGCGACCGCATCGTGGCGCGCCGTGCCGCCGCGCCGCTGCAGTGCGGCGCCCATCACCGGATAGCGCGCCTCTTTGGCGATGTTGAGCGGCGGACAGAATTCCTTCGCCTGCTCCGGCGTCAGCCATTCATTGTCGATGCCGTTGAGCCGGTTGGCATGGATGTGGCGCTTGAACACCTGGACGTCATGAACGTTGTGGGCGAGCATCATGACGCCGCGCGCCGAATACATGACGTTGTAGTTGAGCTCTTGGCTCAATCCGTCCCACAGCTTCAGCGCATGGTCGTAGATGCCGGCGCTCTCGTCATAGAGGTAGTTGGAGCGGATGATGGTGGTGTTGCGGCCGGTGTTGCCGCCGCCGAGCCAGCCTTTTTCCAGCACCGCGACGTTGGTGATGCCGTGCTCGCTCGCCAGATAGTAGGCAGTCGCCAGGCCGTGGCCGCCGGCGCCGACGATGATGACATCGTATTCCTTCTTCGGCTCGGGCGAGGTCCATTGCTCTTCCCAACCCTTGTGGCCGCGCATGGCCTCGCGGGCAATGGCGAATACCGAATATTTCTTCACGTTGCAGGCCTCGCGCCAATATCTTTCGCGGATTTGCGGCCGGGCATCCCCGCCTCGGCGTGCGAGGAGTATCACTATCGAAACCGCGCTGCCATCCTTGCGCTGTTTGCGACGGCGCTTGCCGTTTTGCGCCGTGGTCAAAGCGAGAGGTTCGATCTGGCTTCCATGGCTGTCTTCAGCGACACTCCTGTTGCACGACGTTTGAGGATGATGATGGGTAACGCCTGGTGGAATCTGACCTTGCGCTTTCTGCTGGAACTAGCGGCGCTGCTTGGGCTCGGCATGGCCGGCTGGAGCCTGTCCGAAGGGTGGTGGCGCTGGCTCCTCGCCTTGGCCTTGCCGCTTATTGCAGCAGCGCTGTGGGGAACCTTCGCGGTTCCTGACGACCCAAGCCGGTCCGGCCGCGCGCCGGTTCCTGTGCCGGGCGCGGTGCGGCTGATGTTGGAACTTGTCATGCTGTTCGGCGGCGCCGCGGGATTCTATCTAACCGGCCACACGGCCGCCGGCATCATCATGGCTCTGCTGATCGCCCTCAGCTACGCCTTCTCACTGGACCGGCTGGGTTGGCTGTTGCGGCAGTAGGGCAATAGCGGCCTTTGCCGGTTTCGGGTGGCTCCGGCCTGTGCCATTTGCGACCAAGCATCCAACCGCCGGCAAGCTCGGCACAAAAGGAAGGATGCAGAGACATGTTCACCCTGACAAACAAAGTTGCCATCGTCACCGGCGCCAGCTCCGGCATCGGCCGCGCCACAGCCAGGCTGTTCGCCGAGCAGGGCGCCAGCCTGGTCGTCGCGGCGCGCCGCAAGGCCGAGCTCGACGCGCTCGTTGGCGAAATCGAGGAGGCTGGCGGCACAGCGATCGCACTTGCCGGCGACGTCCGGGACGAAGCCTACGCGAAGGCCCTGGTCGAACTCGCCGCAGAGAGGTTCGGCGGCCTCGACATCGCCTTCAACAACGTCGGAGCGGTCGGTCAGATGGGGTCGATTTCCGACCTTTCGCTGGAGGGATGGCGCGAGACGCTCGACACCAATCTCACCAGCGCGTTTCTTGGCGCGAAATACCAGGTGCCGGCGATGATCGAACGGGGTGGCGGTTCGCTGATCTTCACCTCCACCTTTGTCGGCCACACCGTCGGCATGCCCGGCATGACCGGCTATGCAGCGAGCAAGGCTGGCCTGATCGGATTGACGCAGGTGCTTGCCGCCGAATACGGCCCGAAAGCCATTCGCGTCAACGCGCTGCTGCCGGGCGGCACCGATACACCCGCGGCGACGTTCAAGACGCCGGAATCGCGGACATTCGTCGAAAACCTGCATGCCTTGAAGCGTGTGGCCCAGCCGG
>NZ_RZSC01000201.1:0-8962 GCF_003998155.1 Mesorhizobium sp. M1E.F.Ca.ET.063.01.1.1 | reverse complement strand
AGACAGGGCCTCGATGCGGCCTTCGGCAATGCCGACGCCGGCGGTGATCAGGTTGGTGTAGACACCGCGCGCCGAAAGCCCGGCGATCAATTGCTCGAGGTCGCGGCGCAGCGTCGGCTCGCCGCCGGACAGATGCACCTGCAGAATGCCAAGATCGGCGGCCTGCGAGAAGAGATCGAGCCAAGTCTGCGTGTCGAGCTCGCGATTGGCCTTCAGCAATTCGAGCGGATTGGAGCAATAAGGGCACTGCAGCGGGCAGCGATGCGTCAGTTCCGCCAGCATGCCGATCGGAGGGAGAACGGGCTCGCTCATAGCTTCACCAGCAGCTTGTCCGACCATTCCTGCAGGAAGGCGATGACGTCGGCCGCCACGGCCTCCTGATCGGCGTCATAATCGGAGGCAAGATCGGCGATGATGTGGCCGACCGTGGATCGCCCATCGCAGCGGCGCAATATGTCGAGACTGATTTCGTTCGGCCAGAACACGTTCTCCGGCGAAAGCACGGCGAAGGCCTGCCGCACGGGGTCGTACTGTATGCGCACATGCTTCGGCAGCGATGGCACCGATCGCAACGACACGATGGCTCTTTCGCGCAGCGTCATCATCAGGCTGCCTCCGGGCGGAAGGCGCCGGGCGGTATGTTTCCCGGCGAACCATAGGCATGTTGAAGCGCGTCGAGCATGGCCCACAGTATATCGCATTTGAACACCAGCGCATCGATCGCCTGCTGCTGGCGTTCGGCCGTATCGGCATGGCTGAGCACGTAGGCGAGGGCGAACTCGGCGTCGCGCGATGCCTGTTGGGGCCGTCGGCTGAAATAGCCCAGCGTGTCCTCTGTGATGTAGTCGTATTTCGCCAGCATCGCCGGCACCCGCTCACCGATGATGGTCGGCGAGAACATCTCGGTCAGCGACGATGCGACCGCCTCGAGCAGCGTCCGGTTCGTGCAGAAGGAAAGGTAGGCGCCGACGGCGAAACGGGTCGCCGGCAGCGCCAGCCTTTCGCTCTTGACGGCCTCGGCATCGAGCCCGAGCGAGGTGGCCAGATGCAGCCAGCGCGCGATGCCGCCGCTCCAGCCGTCCTCGCCGTCGTGGTCCTCGATGCGTTTGCGCCAGGCGGCGCGAAACGCCGGATCCTCGGCACGCGCCAGGATCATGGCGTCCTTGCGCGGAATGACGGCCTGGTAGCAATAGCGGTTCAGCGCCCAGGCCTGCATTTCGGCCTTCGACAGCGCGCCACTGGTCATTCTGTGATGGAAAGGATGATGGTTGTGATAGCGCTCGTCACCGACCTGCCGCAGCACGGCCTCGAGCTGGCTCTTGGACAGGCCACCTTTGGCTGCATCGTGAAAATCGCTCAAAATTCCATCTCCATCCCATCGCTGGCGACTTCCCAGCCAGCCGCTTTGACCGCCGCGTGTTCGGCGGAATTCTCGTCGAGAACCGGATTGGTGTTGTTGATATGGACGAAGACACGGCGGCCGATCTTCACATCGGCCAAACCGGCAATCGAACCCGCTTCTCCAGACATTGCGATGTGGCCCATGCGCGCACCGGTTTTCGGGCCGACGCGGGCAGTGATCATCTCGTCGTCCGTGTAGACGGTGCCGTCGAACAGCAGGCAGGCGGCATTGGCCAGACGAGCGCGGAGCGCAGCATCGACGCCCGCGCAGCCCGGGATATAGAAGACAGCGCCGCGGCTGCCGGCCCCGGTGATACGGACTCCGATCGTGTCGCCCGTATCGGAGCTGAAGTCGGCGCCTGGATCGTCTCTTTGCTCGAGATAGAGTGCGATCTTCCCAGGCACGGGAAAGCTTTCCACGACCATGCCGGTCTCGCGGCCGTCCGCATCGCGGATCGCCAGTTCCTCCGTCGGCGTCAGGAGGCGCCGCGGCACGATCTGCGGATCGAGAACATTGAAGATCGAATTCGCCTCCAGCGTCGCCAGCACCTGTGCCGTTGCATAGATTGCGAAAGGCTGTCGTTCTCGCAGGCTGAGCAGGCCGGCGATATGGTCGACGTCGGCGTTGGTCAGCACCACCGCGCGGATGGGCGTCGAACGCAGCGGCGCGTCGTATGCGGGCTGGAGTTCAGGCGTTTGCGCAATCTGCTGGCGAATGTCGGGCGACGCGTTGAAGAGAACCCAGCCAGTCCCGTCCGCCGATGCGGCAATGGACGATTGGGTTCGTGAATGCACACCCGCAGTCCCGCTGCGAGCCGCGCGGCTCAGGCGATAATTGCAGTTCCATTGCGGAAAGCCGCCTCCCGCCGCCGATCCGATGATCTTCACGCGCATTGCAATGCCTGCTCCGCGGCCCATCTGACCGGCAGGAAATTCTCGATGTCAAACGGCTTCGCGCCAACGTTTCCCGCGGCAAAGCCCGTCGCGAAGACCTCACACGGCAAGGGGTGCGTGCCCCTATTGTCAGGGACACGCACCTCTGCGGCCTACTTCCTGGGAGGAATTTCAGCAGGCAGATACCGCGAAATTTCGAAGCCCGCAGCAACCTGGCACATGGTCGGTTTCTTCCAGCTCTTTTTCTTCATGGCATTCTCCTCTTCTGCCAGCCCGAAGGGGCCGGTCATGTCGTTGGCGCCATTGCGGGCGGTGCAATGGCTCGTCCATCACCTCACAAATGGACAAATGAAACACTGGGTTCTCAAACAATAGAAACAAACATGAATGGCATAACTGCCTGTCTCAAAGATCGCTTCCTTACCTCCATCACCTGTGCCGTCTCGCGCCGGTCAATCTCATCCCGGCGCCGCCGTGATCGGGTTGTCATGTTCGTCGATCAGCGGCACGTTGTAGTCGAGCAGGAGCTTGTTTATCTCCGCCTGGTTTTCCCGGATCACTTTGTTGAGCGTACGCTTCCATTCCTGGTCAGATGGACGCACTCCCATGGTGATGCGGTAGGACATACGCGAGCCGGTCTTTTCTTTGACCAGTGGGACCATCGTAACGTTCGCCTTGAGTTGTTTGACATAGTAGCCTGCCATCGGCCCCCACAGGATCGCCGCGTCGATCTTGCCGGCCAGCATGTCCTTGATCACAACCTCTGCCATCGACGGGGTGACGCGCGTGTCGACGGCCAACGGGTAGATTTTTGCCGTTCGCAAGAGTTTGTTGGCGGCCATGTTGGCAGTTGGCGGCGTGCGTTCGACGACACCGATCCTCTTGCCGATGAGTCTCGGATCCTCGATCGTCTCGCAACCCTCGAGGTCGTCGCCCTTCGGATGCACAAGCACATAGGAGGAGCGATAGTAGGCATTGGTGTTCTGCACCAGCGGATCACCTTGGGCATAGCCCATGATGACGTCGCATCGGTTGGCTCCGAGCGTGTTGCGCACGAAACCGATGACGGTCGGAAACCATGTGTAGGCGACCGACTTCCGCCCTGTCTTCCTGGCAACCAGCTCGGCCAGCTTGTTTTCGAAGCCTTGGCCGCTCTGGTCGGTAAACGGCATGTTCGAAGGATCGGCGCAGACGCGTAGAATGTCGGGATCGACCAGCTCTCCCGCAGCACCGAGGCCGGCGCCTTGCGCCAAGGCGCTCGACGGCAGCAGGGCGAGCGCGCCGAGAATGGGCAGAACGACGCGCGCCTTCGATGCAACGCAGCCGGTCACTTCATCCTCCCATGCAGGATGCTTCGGCATCCTTCGCCGCCTTGGCCTTGTCTTCGTGCTTGGGCGGCCTGCCGCGGGGTGCTGCGCCATCGGCACGAGCGCGCAGATAGACGTAGAGATCGTCCAGATAGCAGTAGACGTTCTTGTTATCGCCGAAGGCAGGCATGACGTTTTCCTTGCCGTTGCCGGTATTCTTCCGGCCCTGGGCGACGATCGAGAGGAAAGTGGGGTAGTCGATGTTTTTGAGGCTGTTGGCCAGGGCCGGCGCGTAGCTTGAACCCGTTCCGTCCTGTCCGTGACAGACATGGCAGTCCGAGTGATAGCGGCGGTAACCGCTGAACGTGTACCAATCCACGGTTCCATTCTCGATCTTGTAGGTCGGGTTCCCATCCGCGTCCAAATACTTGCCGCCTTCTTCCTTCACCGCCTTGGCTTTATCGGCACTGTCCTCGGCCCGGGCCAGACTTGAGCTGGCCAGAGGCAGAAGAGCCAGGGCGAGAACGGAAATTACAATGCGAACAGACATTCAGACGCTTCCTTATTTTGCCAAGGACAAAGGGTTTGCCGTTACGCCGCGGCATTGATCGATGTTTCGGATGCGCGGCAGATCGAGAGCCCGGAAGTACCTTCGGGTTATCCGGGCTCTCCTGTTTTCAGGCCTTCGCTCTAAGGCCATTCCCGGCTGTCAGTCCGGAAGACCGAAGACGGTCAGCTGGCCGCCCAGCGTCGTGTAGTCGGCAAGTGCAGCGTAGCCGCCGACTGCTCCGAGACCCGCGGTTCCGACGACTGTGGCCTGGTCGCCTTGCGCACGGCCCTGATCGACGGCGCCGTGCCAGGCCGCGGCTTGGTCGGGCGAAAGCAATCCGCCTGCCAGACCGATGCCGGCCCATCCGCCGACGCCGGACAGAACGGCGATGTACTGCTTGCCGTCATGCTCGAAGGGCGTGACGTTGCCGATGATGCCGGACGGGGTCTTGAACTTGTAGAGTTCCTTGCCGTTCTTATCGACCGCCTTGATGTAGCCTTCGAGCGTGCCGTAGAAGACCACGTCGCCGGCCGTCGCGAGCGCCCCGGACCACACCGAGAACTGCTCGGGCTTCGACCAGACGATCTTGCCCTTGGCGGCATCCCAGGCGATCAAGTTGCCCATGCTGTCGCCGCCAGGTGCGGGATACATCGACACGGTAGAGCCCACGTAAGGCTGACCGGCCGTGTAGCTCACCTTGTAAGGCTCGTAGTCCATGCAGACATGGTTGGTCGGCACGTAGAACAGGCCCGTCTTCGGCGAGTAGGTAGCCGGCTGCTGGTCCTTCGTTCCCAGCGCGGCGGGGCAGATACCGGTGGTGTTGGTATCTTCACCGTTCGCCTGGGGTGAGTATTTCTGAACGACCTCTGGACGACCGTACTTGTCGCTCTTCGGATCCATGTTGATCTTGGTGGCCCAGTTCACCGCCGGATCATATTTTTCGGCGACGAGAAGGTCGCCGGTGGCGCGATCCATGGTGTAGGCGAAACCATTGCGGTCGAAATGCACCAGCACGTCGTGCTTCTTGCCTTTGATCTCCATGTCGTCGACAAGGATCATCTCGTTGACGCCGTCATAGTCCCACTCATCGTGCGGGGTCATCTGGTAGACCCATTTGGCCATGCCGGTGTCGGCATCGCGGGCGAAGATGGTCATAGCCCAGCGATTGTCTCCGGGACGCTGGACCGGGTTCCACGTCGAGGGATTGCCGGTACCGTAGTAGACGAGGTTCAGCTTGGGATCATAGGAATACCAGCCCCATGTCGTGCCGCCGCCCGTCTTCCACTGTTCGCCTTCCCAGGTATTGGTGCCGGAGTCCTTTCCCACCGGCTTGCCGAGCTGCGTGGTCTTCTGGGGGTCGATCAAGGTGTCTGCATCCGGACCTTCCGAATAGGCCTTCCAGGCGAGCTTGCCGTCCTTCAGATTGTAGGCGGCTATCCAGCCGCGGACGCCGAATTCCGCCCCGGAAATACCGACGAGAACCTTGTCCTTGACGACCACGGGCGCCGACGTGCCGGATTCGCCCTTTCCACCATTGGTCTCATCGCCGTTCTTGGCTGTCCAGATAAGCTTTCCGGTCTTGGCGTCGAGCGCGACGAGGTTGGTGTCAGCCTGATTAAGAAAGATCATCGCCGGGCGGTCGCCATCGGCAGGTGCATAGGCAACGCCGCGATTGACCGTGTCGCAGCACATGATCGGAATGACGTTCGCGTCCTGCTTGGGCTCGTACTTCCAGAGGATCTTTCCGTCCTTGTTGAGATCGAGAGCGTAGACGGTGTTCGGGAACGGCGCGTGAACATACATCACATCGCCGACAATCAGCGGTCCGCCCTCATGGCCGCGCAGCACGCCGGTCGAGAAGGTCCACTTGACCTGCAGGTTCTTCACGTTCTCCTTGGTGATCTGCTTGAGCGGGGAGTAACGAGTGTTGGCGTAATCACCCGTCTGCATCACCCAGTCTTTCGGATTTTTGGCCATTTTCGCGAGCTCTTCGTTGGCTGACGCCGTATAGAGCGCGCCAAACGACAGTAGCGCCGAGGTCGATACAATGTAGGTTGCTTGCGTTAGTGCGCGCATCAAAATCCTCCCAGGTTCACAACGAGAAATCGATCTTAAAGCTCACAAGAGCTCGTCCAATCAATTCAATTTGGGAAGTATTTCCGGCAGCGTGTCACGACCTAGATCAAACTAGCAGAGGCGCATTTCTGCTCTCAACTCAGTCGACCTAGCCCTACACCCGCCCGATTGGCCTACGAAAGACTGCCGCCGCTCCCTTATTACGGCGACGTCCTTGAAGCCGGAAACAAGGTAAAGCTATGTCATCGCATAATGCCAGGCAAGGAAAAACCCCCGTGATGGTTTTGCATTGCAGCATACAAATGTTGCGACGCAATATAAAGAAGACATATAAATAAACCTCTTGATGGAGGGTTGCCAAAAGCTTGACTTAAGCTCCGATATATATAAAATTCATACTGATCTGTATTTACAATTATAATTGGATTGATCTTTATTGAATGCATATTTTACCAAAGTTGCCGGTTGTGACATCCTTGGCTGCCGTTAGTAAGGGGGGGCGTGAAAAGAACTCAGGAAAATAGGTGCGTGGCGAATCACCAAGCTGCCCTCGATCGCTGTTGAGGACGGGCAGGGCATTCCTCCTTTGGTCCTATATGGAGGCGGTGAGAGGTTGACCGGGCTCGCGGCATGTCGCCAACTGGGCGCGACGATGCTGTCTCGCCGCACCGCGCCCAGGCAACAGGAGGAATTTCTCATGGTCAGATATGTTGGATTTTCGATCCTGCCGCTCCTCCTTTCGTCGACAATAGTCCTTGCAAACCCGGCAGGCGCTGCGGGAGACTACCCGACGGCGACGATTGTCGACTATGTGCTCGGCTGCATGCAGACAAATGGCCAGACACGTCAGGCGTTGGAGAGTTGTTCCTGCTCGATCGATGTCATCGCCTCGATCCTTCCTTACGACCATTATGAGAGGGCCGAGACCTTCAAGAGCATGTCTCTGACGACAGGCGAGAATGCAGGCCTGTTTCGCGAAAGCGCACCGGCGAAAGCCGCGCGAACGGAGTTGAAGCGGGCGCAGGCGGAAGCCGACGTGCGTTGCTTCTAACACGTCGCCCATCAAGGGCATCCCGGCCCGCTGCAGGGTGATCAGGTCACGCCTGGAAATTGCTGATGGAACGACCGCAAAAGGTCGCTCGTTGCCTCTGGGCTGCGGTGCTGCCTGGGCAGGCTTACGTCGAAAATGCCGAGCACATGCGCGGGCCGCGGCGCGAGCACGATGATGCGATCCGACAGCGTCAGGGCCTCGGTCAGGTTGTGCGTCACCATCAGCGCGGTCGTAGGCCGGGCCGACCATACCGTAAGAAGCAGGTGACGGAGCTGCTCGGCGGTCCGCCCATCGAGCGAGACGAAGGGCTCGTCCAGGAAAAGCACCGCCGGTTCGGTCGCGAAGGCCCTGGCAAGGGCTGCCCTTCGTGCAAGGCCAAGCGAAAGCTCCGCCGGATAGAGCGAGCGCATGCCGGCGAGACCGAGCGTGTCAAACAGCCCGTCGAGATTTTTCGTTCGCAGGTCTTTCGGCAGCGCCAGCCTGACATTCTCCTCCACCGTCCGCCAGGGCAGCAGGGTGGGTTCCTGAAACACGGCGGCTATGCGGTTCGAGCCGCCTTCAGGCAGCTGGAAAGAGCCGGAAAACTGCCTGTCGAGCCCAAGCAGAATACGCAGCGTCGTGGTCTTGCCGCACCCCGATGGCCCGAGCAGGCAAGCGAATTCGCCTTGCCGGACCTCGAAGGAAAGGTTCTTGAGCGCCGTGACCGAGACGCCTTGCGCGGACCTGAAGGTCTTTTCGGCGATGTCGACCCTAAGCGGGACGACGGCGCCAACGGGTTGCATGTCGTTCAACGGGCTGCACCAGAAGAAGTTCGACGACGAGCATCACCGCCACGAACGCCAGCGTGTAGGCGAGAATGGCAGCGACGTCGAAAAGCTGGAAATAGAGATAGATCTGGAAGCCCACACCATTGGAGCGGCCGAGCAGTTCGACCACCAGAACGATCTTCCAGATGAGGGCGATGCCGGAACGCGAGGCCGCGGCCAGGTAGGGCTGCAGCTGCGGCAGCAGGATGTGGCGAACGCGGTCGAGCGGCCCGAAGCGGTACACAGCCGCCATTTCGGCGTAACTCGGGTCCAGCGCCCTGGCGCCCTCGCGCATGGTCACCACGACATTCGGGATCTTGTTCACGGCAACCGCGCCTATCGCCGCCACCTCATTGAGGCCGAACCAGATGTAGGCCAGCACGATGATCACCAGCGCAGGGATATTGAGGAACAGGATTACCCAGGGGTTGAAGAACCGGTCCGCGCCGCGGTAGCTGCCGAGGAGAATGCCGATCACCGATCCGACGATCATCGCAACGATGTATGCCGCGGCAACCCTGCCGAGAGTTGCGCCGAGATGGTAGAAGAGATCGCCGCTCGCCGCCTCCCTCAGCAATACCTGCCAGACCTGTCCCGGCCCCGGAAAGGCTCGGCTCGGCCAGGCATTCGCCGCCAGGCTCCACAGCAGGCAAAGCCCGAGCAGGGAGGCCACCACCGTCAGCGCGGGCATCAGCGTCGCTCGAGGGTCGGAACGGCTGGCAGTGTCGCCAGGCGTGCGGTCGCCGGTGTCTCCTGCGGTCATTTCGCCGGTTCCTGCCAGAACGTGCCCGGCGCCATCTCCGGCGCGCTGCCGACCAGCTTTTCGCCGCCGATCCCGGCCAGCACACGATAGAGCCTGCCGCCGTCGGCCGCTTCC
>NZ_RZSC01000200.1:0-8965 GCF_003998155.1 Mesorhizobium sp. M1E.F.Ca.ET.063.01.1.1 | reverse complement strand
GGCCCCCTTTTCTTGGGGGTGTCTGTTTTCGCGCGGGTGTTATACCGCCGAGCCGTAGAGATCGTAGGCGTCGACGCGGTCGATCTTGACCGTGACGATGTCGCCGGCGCGCAGCGGCCGCCGCGACTGGATGTGCACGGAGCCATCGATCTCGGGCGCGTCATATTTGGTGCGGCCCTTCGCCGAGGTGCCGTGCGCCTCGTCGATCAGCACCGGCAGGCGCTTGCCGACCTTCTTGGCGAGCTGCGTCGCCGAGATCTTCTGCTGGCGCTGCATGAAGCGGTGCCAGCGTGCCTCCTTGATCTCCTGCGGCACCTGCTCGAGGCCGAGGTCGTTGGAGCGCGCGCCCTTGACCGGCTCGTATTTGAAGCAGCCGGCGCGATCGATTTTTGCTTCGTCGAGCCAGTCGAGCAGCATCTGGAAATCGTCTTCCGTCTCGCCCGGGAAGCCGACGATGAAGGTGGAGCGGATGGCGAGATCCGGACAGACCTCGCGCCAGCCGCGGATGCGCTCCAGCGTCTTCTCGCCATGCGCGGGACGGCGCATGTTCTTCAGCACCTGTGGCGAGGCATGCTGGAAGGGGATGTCGAGATAGGGAAGGATCTTTCCGTCCGCCATCAACGGGATGACGTCGGCGACATGCGGGTAGGGGTACACATAATGCATGCGTATCCAGATGCCGAGCTTGCCGAGTTCCTCGGCGAGGTCGAGGAACTTCGCCCGCACCTCGCGATCGCCGAACATCGACGTCTGGTACTTGATGTCGATGCCGTAGGCGCTGGTGTCCTGCGAGATGACGAGGATTTCCTTGACGCCGGCCTTGGCGAGCTTTTCGGCTTCGCGCAGTACGTCCGCGGCGGGCCGCGAGACGAGGTCGCCGCGCAGCGCCGGGATGATGCAGAAGGTGCAGCGGTTGTTGCAGCCTTCCGAAATCTTCAGATAGGCATAGTGGCGCGGCGTAAGCTTGACGCCCTGCGGCGGCAGGAGATCGACGTAAGGGTCGTGGCTGGGGGGAGCGGCCTCATGCACCGCCGCCATCACGCTCTCATAGGCCTGCGGACCGGTGATCGCCAGCACGTTGGGGTGCTTCTCACGGATCACCTCCGGCTCGGCGCCGAGGCAGCCGGTGACGATGACGCGGCCGTTCTCCGAAAGGGCGGACCCAATGGCGTCGAGCGACTCGCCGCGCGCGGAATCGAGGAAGCCGCAAGTGTTGACGACGACGAGGTCCGCGCCATCATGCTTGCGCGCGATCTCGTAGCCTTCGGCGCGCAGGCGCGTGATGATGCGCTCGGAATCGACGAGCGCCTTCGGGCAACCAAGACTGACGAAACTGACGCGAGGGGCAGACATAGGATTTTCCGGGCTTTTCGGGATCGGCGGCGCAATACCACACTAATTGCTGCATTGGTATGGACTGGCCCTTGCCGCGGCAAAATACAGTGCGAAGGGCCGGCTTACCGGCCGGCCGAGCCCGCGCCGGAGGCGGCGTCAGCTCACTACATTGTTGACGTGCGGCCAGACTTCCATCGCACCGCGGTAGACCATGTCGAGTGCGACGTAGAGGATGATCAGCAAGCCGATATAGGCAATCCAGCGGTAGCGGTGCAGCAGCCGGGCAATGAAGCTCGCGGCAAGGCCCATCAAGCCGATCGACAGCACGAGCCCGATGACCAGCACCCAGAAATGATCCCGAGCCGCGCCGGCGACGGCCAGGACGTTGTCGAGCGACATCGACACGTCGGCAACGACGATCTGCAGCGCCGCCTGGCCGAGCGTCTTGCGTGGCGCCTTGCCGGCAATCATGCTGTCGTGGTCGAGGTCGGAATTGGACAACGCCTCCGTAGCCTGCTCTTCTTCGGCCTGCGAGGTGCGCAGCTCGCGATACATCTTCCAGCAGACCCAAAGCAGTAGGATTCCGCCTGCCAGCAGCAGGCCGACGATTGCAAGCAGCTTGACGGTGACGGCGGCAAACAGGATGCGCAGCACCGTGGCCGCGAGGACACCGATGAGGATCGCCTTCTTGCGTTGGTCCGCGGGCAGCCCGGCCGCGGCGAGGCCTATGACGATGGCATTGTCGCCGGCAAGCACCAGGTCGATCGCGATGACCTGAAGAAGGGCGCTCAGGCTTGCGGCGCTGAAAATATCCATCGTCTGGAAGCCCCTTGCTGTTCGTCTTAGTGTCGGTCGTCGAATATGCTGACGCTAGGGCGGTTCAAGCGTTGATAGAGTCGCCGATCGCTCTAAGTATTTGTTTTTACGCAATTCCGGACGAAAAGCCGCTGCTCGCTTTTCCTGGAATTGCTCTACGTGTGCGATTCCCGCGCGTCAAGAGAACCAGCCGGACCAAGCGCTTGTGCGTCGTCTTGTTCCACCGGAATCCATGTGGACTTTGCAGCCGCAAAGGCTAACCCAGGCCCGGCCGGCCGTGGCCGATCCATCAATCATAAAGATTGTATTTTGCCCAGTCGGTTGCCGGGATTTCGTCGCCGATCTTGTAGCGGAACTGCAGCACCTGCATGTGGTCGGGCGCTGTCTGGCATTTGAACTTCAGCCGGTACCATTGACCCTTGCTGCGAAAGGCGGCGCCGGGGCTCTTTATCGCATCGGTGCTCATCTGCGGCGTGGCGAAGGCGTAAGCCACGACGCGATCAGCCTTGTAGTTACGGTCGTCATGGCTGATCCGGTCGAGCACTTCCGCATCGCAACGCTGCTCGAGACGAGTCTGCGGATCGAGTTTCAGCAGGCCGGTGCGCAGCGCATTGTCCATCGCCTTGGCCGGCCAGGCCAGCGTCAGAGACGCCAGAACCATCAGACAGAGCTTTTTCATGGGCGCGACAAGCAGCATATTCTGTCTGACAAATCAACCAGTGCGGGGGCGCGGCGAGGAGCCACAGCACAGTGCATGCCGCCAAGCCCAGAGCCGCTGAAAGTTCGTCCCTGGCCGCGCTAGAACACACCGCCGATGCCGATGCCGCCACTGATATCAGGAGGAGGGGCGGCTGGGCGCGAGGGCTGCGGTTTGGAGGATCTTGCGGCCTTCCGGCCGGTCGCCGCCTTCCCGGATACGGGAGCGGGATTCGAAGAAACCTTGGCCGGCGCTGTCCTTTGTGCGATCACCGGATCCCTGCAGACACGGCCCGACTGCAGGAACAGATCGCTTAGAAGCTCGAGAGTGGGTTCGGTCGACGACGTCGTCCGCTTGGTGTTCTTGTTGTAGTTGGTGACCGCGCGGACGGAGCCTTTGCCCCAATTTCCATCCACAGTGGCGCGGTAACAACCAAGGCGGCGCAACTCCGTCTGGATGCTGCGCGCCAGATCGGTCGCCTTCTGCTGCTCCGGCTCATTGGTGGACTTGCCGACGATCAGCGTTTCAAGGCCTGATACGACGCTTTGCCGGGCACTCTCGAGACTGGCGACTTGGGTGCCGACCGGCTTGGTCGATGGATCGGGCGACGCCGGAACTTCGACCGACCGCAATGTCTGCCCCACGATCATCACTGCCGTCTGCAAGTCGTTGGAGGCCAGTTCGACCTGCAGTTTTTCCTTGGCGGCGGGGTCCGACAGAATGCGCGACAGGCTGACGCTCAGTTGGACCGGATCGAGCACCTGCTGTTCGGTGAAATAGAACTGCTCGCGCAGGTTTGATTGATCCCAGGGCACCTGCCGCCCGAGCGTCAGCGCCTCGGTCCGGTTGCGTACGCGGATCATCATGTCCGAAATGCTGAGACCGGGGATTTCTATGTTCTGCAACAGGGCGGTGGTGAAAGGGCTGTTGCTTCCCGCTCCATCGAGCGTGGTATTGCCGGGCTGAGTTGCGAAGGCAACGAAGGTGTTTTCGCCTACCTCGACCTGCGCCAGGCCGCCAGCCGAATTCGCACCCTTTCCCATCGGGTTGTCACGGCAGGCGTCGAGGAAAATGAATGTCGGCCGCTCGCGCCGGGCAAACCTCGAGATGACGTCGTCGAGCCTGACGGCCTGTGCGGTCAACTCCTCCAGACTTTTCGCATCCGGCGTGTCGACCGGCAGCAGAAAGTTCTCACCGTGAAGCTGAACGCCGTGGCCGGCGTAGAAGATCAGCACCGCGCCGGCGCTCGAAAGCCTGCTGTCGGCTTGCTGAAACAACCGGGCAAATCCGTCGGCGGACAGATCGGTGCCGCTCAGGACGTCGAAATTCAGCCGTTGGAGGCTCTCCGAAAGCTTTTTTGCATCGTTGGTGGCGTTGGCAAGATGCGGGAGATGAGGGCTCTGATAGTTGGAATTGCCGATGACGATCGCCAGCCGCTTACTCGGCTGCGGCGTCGCCTCTTGGTCCACCGCGGCTTGAACGTCGATCAAGCCGAACCATGAAAACAGCAGAACCGCCAGGATGCGCAGAAAGGGACCACAGGTCATGCCACGAACTCGTCTCAGCAGGCGACAGTCGTCAAGTCGCCGAAGCGCCTCACCCATGGCGCCACCCCGCGCGCCGAAACTCGTCTCCGAAGACGCGAAAAATCTACATCAGAAACCATCTCAAAGGAAGCGCAGCACTGGCCGATAGTCGGAAAACACAGTCAGTCCCAACAAGATATAGGAAATCCAACGGATTTTCTGATAGGATGCTCGGATCATATCTGCTGTAGCTATTGGTTGCACTTCCGATTTCCTACTATCGCATTGCTTGTATTGAATAAAATTGTTCAAGTTCGAGGGGGAATGACGATGAAGGTGGAAAAGCGGCTTCTGCGCCTTTGGGTCCTGGGCACGTTTTCAATCGGCGCCGCAGCCATTTTCATGCCGTCCGAGGCACGCGCCTGTATCGTCGACAACGACGGAACCTTCCTGGACCCCAATTGCTATATTGGCGGCGCCGCCAATGGCGCGATTGTCGACACGTCGCTGGACGCGCTTCACGACATCGTTGACGATATTGTCGAGGCGGATGTCGGTCCGGCAAAGGCAGTTCCGCCAGCGCCGGTGCAGACGGCGCCTTTTGGCGTTTTCGCATCCGGCCAGTTTGCCCATACCGAGCATGACGGCTTCAAGATATCGAACAGCGTCGACACTTTCGACGGGCCGCATTTCGACGTCGATGAATTTTCCGCCGCAATCAGCGTGGACTTCAATGCCGCCAAGCATTTCGGGTTCGACAACGAGCACGGCCTCAATCTCGGTCTGTTCGGCGGCTACGCTTCGGCCAAGGTGGGTGTCGATGCATTCGAGTTCTTCAGCGGCGGCGATGCCACCAACAGAAGCGGCATGTTCGGCGGTTATGGACTCTATCGCCATGACACCAGCTACATGCTTGTCGCCGCCTCGGCTTTTCTCGGCAACACCGATGTCGATCGCGGGAGGCAATTCGGCAGCTATGACACACAGGGCTATGCAATAACCGGGTCTGTCGGCCGCATCTTCAACCTGACCGACCGGGTGCGCTTCGACCTGCGCGGCGGATTGCTGGGGGTTACCTTTACCGGCGATGCATATGAAGACAACTTCGGCACCGACTACGGGAAAAGCCGTCTGTCCTTCGGCGCAGTCAAGTTCGAACCCGGCATCTATGCCGATTTTCAACTTGGGAACGGCATGGTGATCAGCCCCTATGCGCGGGCCGATGTCCAGCAGCGCTTCGGCTATTCCAACACGGCCAGCGTGGAGGGCGTGGAGAGCGAGTTCGACGACGCGGACTTCTCGGTGGCGTTGTACTCCGGTTTCAACCTGAAGATGACAAGCTCGACAACGCTAAGCACCGAAATTCGCGGCAAGTGGTCGGCGGACAGCACGACCATCAGCGGCAAGCTGGGCCTGAAGATCGCCTTCTAGCCTTTCGGTCACCGGCAAGAGCTCTTTCGCGCCAGTGGGGCAGGACGCCGGCGATGTCGGGCTGAGGTTGATTCTGCAGGGAGCCGTGCCGGCGGTTTCGGCTTTCCGGTTATCCCAGAGTGTCTTCTGCGGCATCCTGATCCGCCGTCGCCCCTTCGTCTCCGGTGCCTGTATCCGACACTTGGCCATCGCCCGAGCCAGTCGGGGGAAGCACCGTCACGTCCATTCGAGCGATCCGGGATGCCGCTCTCCCTTGCGTGTTCGGCTCGCTGTCGCCTGTCTCCAAAACGGAGGCCTTTGCAAGATGGCCAATGCTTTCGCCGCTCTTGCCGGGAAAAGCTGCATCGGGTGATGCCTGAGGTCTGGTGCTACGCTGCACTGCACCGGCGTTGTGCTGGCTTCCAATCGGAGAGGTCATGGCTGCGCTCCAGGTGGATGACAGACGCACTATGGCACGGCTGGCTGGTGCCAACCTTGTGGCTGGCTGGGCAAACGCTTGGTTTCAGGCGAGTTCAGAGCGCCACCGGCCCGATTGGCTGTCATATCGGTCCAAGCCCCGGTGGGAGGATGACAAATAATCGTCCAGAGAATGTCAGCAATCCATCAGACTTGGGTCGCATGCGGGAGGGACTGTAGAACCCCTTTTTCTTGCCTTCCAGCAACAGTATTGTTCTTCGAAAGTGCTGGAGGAGAATCCAGCCGGGCAGTTTCGAGGGCAGCCCCCGAAAAAGAACTACGCTGCGGAATACCTAGAACGAAGAATGTCAGCCATGCAGTTCACCGCCTTTCTGGATCCGTGCGACCAGTGGATGGTCTATGACTTATTTTCCGATCTCCCGGCGGAGTTGCCGGGCAGACTGCTGCTTGGACTGACACAGAACGACGCCGAGCAGTTAACCGAGCAGGCGAACGTGGAATTCGTGTCGATGCCGGCCGAATAGGATTAGAGGAAAGAGGAATCGAGCGGCGGGGACAGAACCGTCGAGCTTCGGACTGGCAGAAGCTCATGGATGGCGCCGCCAGCTCAGGAAGACGCCGACTCGCAAGCCATTGTGACCCGGAGCGAAAAGCTAAAGCGCGTCGCGATCTTTCAGATTCGCTTCGTGCGCTTTAGGTTTTTGATTTTACGCATGTCTTGGTCCCGAAACCGGTTCCCACTTTCGGGGGACATGCTTTAGCCAGCAACGACCCAGTCTAATTCCAAGAGACCCTGACGAGGCCTTGGAAGTTCTCAACCTGATCGATGCTCTTCATCAGCGCAATTCGATAGGCGCTCTTGTTCGCCAAGCCATCCCAGACCAAGAACGCGGCAACGGCGGCGACGATCAATAGGATCGGTCGCATTGTGGAACTCCCTCAAAGCTCCTCGTACGCGCATTGGTTATTATGCCCCCGGCCGGAGTTAAGCACAAGCAAGTGCTAATGTAGCTTCCATAGGGGGGATCTCAAAATGCTGAAAGCGCGACGAAAGCCGCAGAAGGCTTACCCGAACAGCGACCGCTATGGAGAGGACGGCCGGCGCCTCTATAGCGCCTATGACGCCGCGACGGTGGCTCGACGACGTGGGCGCCAAGCCTGGGTGAAACGCATCCGGTTTGCTGGGATCGCGCTGGCCATTATTGCTGTAATTGTGGTGGGAATCGTCGTCAGCGCTTTGCCGCACTAGCCGGCGAGGACTAGTCCAATGCCGATGCCCAGGCCAATGGCGATGCCTAGGAAGAGCTTGCCGAGCAAATCGAGGACGATGACGCGGACCTTGCCCCAAACGTCTCTATGGGGCTCGCGGAGAGCGCTGGAGAGGTCATCAAACACCGTATCCATGGACAGACTCTAGATCGGAACGCGACGGATGTGAATCCCCATCCTCTGGCGTTTTCACACCAGTTCTTAGCGGCTGCTAATTTTGCGCTCCTCATGTCTCCTTATATCGGCGTGCCCCCAGGCCGTTATGGGCGCAACCTTCAACATCGTATTTTTATTCAACTCGTCTAATAGACGGGACGTATCCGTAGTTTAAACCTGGAAAGACCGATCTTGCGGCTGCCGATGTCACGTGGCCTTGTCGACCGAGCGGTGTCGCATGCTGTGCCGGATAAGCGGCGTGAGTGGAGGCCTTGCCCCTGAAAAATGACCGGCGCCGTTGGTGGAGGTTGCCTGAACTGCTGGCGCCGGCCAGTTCAGTGCGCAAACGCAGCCATAGCTGAGTCTTGACGTCGGGTCACCTTTCGCGCCGGCGGGTCGAAACACGCGCTCAGCGGGAACTGACGCGGCGCGCGGAGGCCGGCGCAGGACCACGCATATAATAAAGCTCCGGCCGATAGCGTGGTGCAACGAATTCGCGAAAGGCTGATGCCAACCGAGTGATCAAACTCCACATCGAAACGCCTCCTATGACCTTGTGACGGCTGGAGGACATGGCGGCAAAATCCGTGATGCCGGCGCTGACAGGGTCGCTGGTGATGGACCGCTAGAACAAAAGACTGAATCGGATTGGATCGCGGTCAGAAGTCCCCATGCGGTTTCGGACGAGAAGAGGGCGATCCCGAGGCCCGTGGCCAAGATCAATGCGGGAAGGCCGAGCAGCAGCTTACGCGACATCATTGTCCCAACCTCACGCACGCCGGTGTTGATGTGGAACAGATTCTACGCGCCCCGGCGTGCCTGAAACTGTGGTTGCAACAGCCGTGCCACGCTTGCATGCCAAACAACCTGGCTATCCGGCGGCGAGATCCCGCGCGAAAAAGACCGGCGCCTTCCATCGCGCCCGCAGTCCCATTTCAGGACGAATCCGCTGGCACCGCGCTTGCATGGAGACCGTTGCCGGCTAATCCCGGTCGGCTCGTCGGGCTTGAAGGTTGTTGTTGGGGGCCTCGCCCGGCGAGTTGAGCATTCCGTCTCTTGCAATCGTGCGAGGTAGGATGTTTACCGACAAAGAGACCCGAGTGGTCGAGGCTTGCCTGCTGGTTGCCGTGCCGCTGTCGATCGTTGTGGCAGCCGCCCTTGCGTGGCTCATTCCTCTGTGAGCGCTTCTGTCGGATCCGCATGCTGGCCAGCAAGCGCGCTCGCCGCCATCCCGGCCGTATAGCGCTGCCGGTAACGCCAGGCTCTGCTGGCGAGCATCACGGCGGCGATTGCGGCGATGTAGAGCTGGACTGCTGTG
>NZ_RZSC01000001.1:114176-128751 GCF_003998155.1 Mesorhizobium sp. M1E.F.Ca.ET.063.01.1.1 | reverse complement strand
CGCAATCGCTCAGCGCAAATGGCTGCGCGCGATCTATGGCACGCATCCTTTTTCGAGGCCGGGAGAAGGCACAAAAGAGAGCCTGGCCGGCATCACGCCGTCCGACCTCCTCGCCTTCCACAAGGCGATTTTCGCTCGCGACGGGCTCCATATTGCCGTGGTCGGTGACATTGATGCAAACACGCTGAGGGAAAGGCTCGACCAGCTGTTTGGTGACTTGCCTGAGCAACAAACCCTCGCCCCCGTCGCCGATGTCGTACCGAAGCTCGGCCAACTGGTGGAGGAGAACTGCGACCGGCCGCAGACTTCGCTGCGATTGGCCTGGCCTGGCGTGAAGCGTAGCGCGCCGGATCACTTCGCCACCGTGCTGATGAATGACATCCTCGGCGGCTCGGGCATGACTTCCCGCCTTTTCGAGGAGGTGCGCGAAAAACGCGGCCTTGCCTATCACGTCAGCTCTGAACTGACCCTTGACAAGCTTCTGGTTACGACAGAGACACGCTCGGACTGCGCCGCCCAAACGCTGAGCATCGTGCGAGATGTGGTAAAGCAGATGGCGCAGCAAGGACCGACCGGGGCCGAGCTCAAGGCGGCGAAGAAGCACCTGATCGGCACCTATGCCATTGACCGTCTGGGCTCGACCAGCTCGATTGCAGACCGGCTCCTGGATTTGCAGATTCACAAGGCCGACGTCGACTACAACCAGCGTCGCGCCCGCAGCATCGGTCGGGTGACGCTCAAACAGGTCAAGGCGGCGGCCAAGAAGCTGCTTTCGGCCGAGCCCGCCATTTTGGTGGTCGGCCCGCCGCTGGGCGGCAAGGATGAGTAAAGAAACTCATCTCGCCTTCCTTCTTCCTTGGGGCTTCTCGTGGGAAGAGCGAATATGGAGGCCGGTGGGCCAAGCAGATCATGCAGACCCGCGGAGTCGTTTCGCGGGCCTTGCGCGGCATTGGCGGTCCAGGCGGGCCTCTCGCCGAAACGGCGCTCCTCAGCATGTATGCCGCCTTTTGCAGAATACACTCGCACGCCACCAGCAGGCAGCGGGTGGATGAAGCAAACATCCGGCTGCTCAATCCATCAACTGATGAACCGCGGGCACTCAAACTAACGGAACTGTTGTCGTATGTTTGGTCTACCAGCTGCTTTGCCGAGGCCCTAGGACGAACCCGCTGGTGCAGAATACACACCGACGGCCTGTCGACCTGGATGTTCGCTGCGTTGAGGAGGAATCCGGTATTGCCCCTGTGCCTGCCGATGATCCGCCGTCTGAAATCCCCGCACCTGTTTGGAGCCATGGACCGCCTGCCGGCACTCGGCAGACCGGTTGGCAATAAGACGTTCGAGGTCGTCAATCCGTCGACCGGCGAAGTTTTGGCAGAGCTTCCCGATATGGGCGTGGAGGAGACACGTGCTGCGGTAGACAAGGCCTATGTTGCGCAGTCGGGATGGGCCGCGTTGACTGCCCGAGAGCGTAGCGACGTTCTTTGGCGATGGCATCAGCTGATCATCGACCATGCAGGCGATCTCGCCGCGATTCTGACTGCGGAAATGGGCAAGCCGCTTGCCGAAGCCATGTCAGAGGTATCGCATGCGGCGGCGTATCTGCAATGGTATGCCGAGGAGGCCAATCGCGTCTATGGCGAGACGATCTCGGCACCCTCGACAGACCGCCGAATGCTAGTGATCAAGCAGCCCATCGGCGTTGTTGGCACGATCACGCCATGGAATTTCCCGGCCTCCATGGTGGCGCGCAAAATCTCGCCGGCCTTGGCTGCGGGCTGCACGATCGTGCTCAAGCCCGCTGAACAGACGCCGCTCGTGGCTGGCGCAATGTTCGCCCTTGCCCATCAGGCCGGCTTTCCCGATGGCGTGGTCAACCTAATCTATGCGTCCGAAGGTGATCGCGTCGGCCGTGAACTCTGCACCAATTCCAAGATCCGCAAGATCAGCTTCACCGGTTCGACCGAGGTCGGGCGGCTGCTGATGCGTCAGTGCTCTGACCAGATCAAGAAGGTTAGCCTTGAGCTCGGCGGCAACGCACCTTTCATCATCTTCGATGATGCCGACATCGACGCTGCTGTTGACGGTGCGATCCAGGCGAAGTTTCGCAATGCCGGCCAGACCTGCGTTTCGGCGAACCGTATTTACGTCCAATCGAGCGTTCACGATGAGTTCGTCAAGAAATTCGTGGAGAAAGTCCGGCACTTGTCGGTTGGCGACGGATTCGATGCCGGAGTGGACATCGGACCGCTCATCGACAAGCATGCTCTGGCCAAGATCGAGTCTCACATCGCAGATGCCATTGCGAAAGGCGGCACAATACGATGCGGGGGCCAACGTATCGGCAAGAATGGCACGTTTTTCGAACCCACGGTCCTCACCGAGATCTCCAGCGTCATGGCAGTCGCGCAAGAGGAGACATTCGGGCCGCTGGCGCCGATCATTCGCTTCAACGATGCGGACCAGGTCGTGCGCGAAGCCAATGACACGATCTACGGCCTCGCCGCATACTTCTATGCCTCAAACCTAAAGCGGGTCTGGCGTGTGGCAGAGGCTCTGGAATATGGCATGGTTGGCATAAACACGGGACGCATGTCCTCGGAGGCGGCACCGTTTGGCGGTATTAAACAATCCGGTATCGGCCGGGAGGGTTCCCGCCATGGCCTCGAGGACTATCTGGAAATGAAATATCTTTGCATGGGCGGGATTTGAAACCTGCTGCACTGTCTCTCCGCCCACCGGCCGGCCACCGGGGGCGGCCTGCGGTCAATGCCGCCACCTAATTTGAAGTTCCAAACGCCGTTGACCTGAAACACGGATGCCCGGCAGGAGACTGAGCTCGCTGCCGGGCCGGACATGCCTTGGGAGGGCATAAGTCAGCGCTCCTAGGGCCGATGGGGCCACTCAGTTCGTGCGCCTTTTGCCGATTGCGTTGCATGTACCGTGCCAAGCCAAAAAGCATTGATAAACCGCCGATGGATCAGCTTTTGCCCTGTTGCGCACTCTACATTGTGGGATATGCGACAATGCCCAAGCGGTTGGATCGTCGTGTTGCAGACCCCCAGACGGGTCATGATTGCTATTCTTAGGACAGTGCGCAGCAAGCGCTACCCGCTGTACTCCAGGCACACCATTTCCATAATCAAGCGGTGGGTGCGATGTCTGACCGAGCTGTCGGTCCAGGGGACAGTGTTAAGCTTTAAATCCCTCCATACAGTTGCACCTCCAACGATCGCCGGTCCAACAGGTCTGCATGTCCGGACTCAAAGGATCTTGGCTGCTATGGCGACATTGCGGTGCACGCCGCTTTCCGACCAATGATGTGGGTCCAGGTCGAGGCCGGCCCTAATGAACCATCGCCTTGGCACCCTCGCCGATCTCATTTCGGCATCGACAAGCTAGACCAGAGCGCACCTTGCAAGGCGCCATGCAGTCCAGTCGGCGGGCGAACTGTTGGTGACGGGTAGAGCTGCGAGCGAACGCTCATCCACCGACGCAGCGCGGACTGTCGCTTTTCAAATTAGGAAATCTCTGTAGCCACCATTCATGAGCGCGCGGCCACGCGAGACGGCCCGACGGATGCGGTCGCGCAGATGATCGCGAGGATCCGCCCAGTCAGCATGGACGCGCCGTTGACCGATGAGAACTTCGGCGAGCTCGCGATGAGGTGCTCCGGCGAGCGAACCGTCGAGCGCACGAAGAACGAAGGACAAACGGACGCCGCGCTTTTCCGGCGCAAACAAGCGGGGGGGCAACTGTTGCCCTAGACTGAGAGCATTGAGGCACTCCAGTCCCCTCAGTCGATGCTTTAAAAGCACCGCGGGCCAGATGGCTTGCGTATGCAGGCAAGCAGGGTGGAGGATATTCGCGCCCGAGACGGCGAGCTGCAGCGCGTGGTCCGCATTGCGAAAAAGAACATGCTGGCTCTTGTCGGGCGCCAGCAGGACGGTTGCACGACAGGGCAATGCCGAGAGTTCGAACGGCGGTGTCGGCGACGAGGCAGGCAACCGTTCCGCAATGACCGGCAGCACATGGACGCACCAGAGCGGACACCAGAATACGACCGAAGCGCGGCCACAAGACTCCGCGAAACAGAACACCCCAGCGTGACAGGTCGCCGGCCGACGCGACCATATCGAGAAAGGGTTGGAGAGACCAAGTCTTGCAGTGCTGGCGCGCAGCGGTCAGATCGCGCTGGAACGCTGGATTGCGGCGTAAGAACTCCCAAGCCCACTCCCGCAGCGTCAGGCCAGCGGTGTAGTCGTATGATCTTTCATCCCGCCAATCGGCCTGATCCGCGCCAGTCAGGAGATTCATGACTGGCACCCCCTGCCCGCGCCCGCGCGCGTTGAAACATTATGCGGCCTGGCAAAGCACCGGCGCCGAAGGCAGCAGACGTCGAAGACCCCGTTTCGTTGAAGCGTCAGCCATCGCCACTGTCGGCGACAGAAGATGTGCGCAAATTGCCACCAGACCGTTGAACCCGCACAGTGACGGCCAGCGCGACCTGAGCACGCCGAGGGAATTGATTCCGTCACCGTCGTCGGCTCCTGCGTCCCATCCAGACGTCCCTTGAAGGCGCAGAAGCGCGGCAGTGGATCGAGCTGCTTGTCGGCAAGTTGTCGTAGCGGCGGCGCCATAGGCACGGTCATCGGAGGGTCTCCTGCGGCAAGTTTTCGCCATTGGAGGCCAATCTCCCCGCTATGACAGCCTGTGCAGTTGCACAGGTGAAGCGGACCAATCAGGGGGGAGCTATGGCGGAAACTGGGTATGACGGTTTGAGGAGAGCGGCGTATCGAGGCGGGTGATGAAGCCTGCCAGAACCTCTCAAGGAGAGCGATACGCCAAACGAGACTATCAACATTGTTCGCCTTCGTCAGCCCGACGAAATCGGTGATACCCTGACGGATGTACTTGGCAGCGGCGCGCGCAAATTGCTTGCGCAGGCGATCGAGATGGAAGCCGAGGCGTATGCTAAGGCGGTCGACTGCCTGACGAAAGATCAGAATGCGTCGCTGGCGTTCTACGATTTCCCCGCCGAACACTGGGATCATCTGCGAACGTCCAATCCCATCGAAAGCGTCTTTGCGACCGTTCGCCACCGCACGGTGCGTACCAAGGGCTCGCTATCCTGGAAAATCGCCCAGCTGATGGTCTTCAAGCTGGTCATGGCCGCGGCCAGGAGGTGGCGACGATTGAAAGGACAAAATCAGTTGCCGAAACTCATCGCAGGTGCCAGGTTCCTGGACGGAATCGAGGTCATCGAAAACGAAGCCGCAGAGCGCCGCTTGATCAGCCTCGTCACCCAAATTCCAGCATAGCTCCTCGGAACTGCCAGCCTTCCTTGCCGAATCAGGCGCAGATCAGCGCTGACGATACCGAGGACGGCGACGGCGATCACCTCCAGGCCGCCAAGTAGCGACCCTCAAAACACCGCCCTGGACCCGGCTGCCCCATCGGGCCTTTTCTGTTTCTGGACAAGGAGCAAACATATGTCCGCAAGCGACATTTACGAGAATGCACCACTCGGGAGCCTGATCAACTATGGTGATCGTGCCCCCAAACCGCTCGCCCGACAGGACCGTCTCATGAACGCCCTTCCCGCACGAGCCGCCGGCATTACGGCTGGCTTCCTCGATCAGACCGCGTCCGACCGGACCAGCCGCGCCACCCCGATTCTGCATGCCGCCGACCAGATCACGCCCTTCCTCGAACGGGGTCGGCCGATCGGCGCAAATGCAAGGGAGCGGGCTTGCAAAGACCGGCAAGGCAGAATGGGATTTCTGGGAACTGGTCGAGGCCAGCCTGAACCGGTATCTTGTGCCTGCCCTCGGGAGTCGCTCTATCCACCATGTGACCGACACCGACATTGCTAACATCACCAAGAAGATCGTCGCCGGGGGTCACCCGCAAGCGGCTAACACAGCCTTCTGTTATATGCGGCATTTTTCAACTGGTGTCGCAAACCGCCGCAACGGCTCATCGCGGTTTCCCCGCGAGGGATTGGAAAATCCGGTATCCGGCCCCGATCGTCAAGCGCAAGCGAGTGGTGAACGATGCCGAACTGGCGGCTAATGGACGGGCTGTGAGCCCGAACCGGGCGATAGCGGCTATTCGTTCGGCTCCATCGTCAAGCTGCCCATGCTGACCGGACAGAGGCGTACGGAAGTTGCCGCGATGCGTTGGTCTGACTCAACCTTGAAGCCGGAACATGGGAACTATCGGGTGACCGCACGAAGAACGAAGAGCCTACGCTTATTCCGCAGTCCACACTGGCGGTGTCGGTCCTCCAGTCGGTACCGAAGACCAATGACACGTTTGTTTTCCCTGCGAGGGGCAACGAAAAAAGCCACTTCTCAGGCTACGCGAAGGGCAAGAAGGCTCTAGACGGCAAGGTCAATATCGACGGGGTGGCTTTGGAGAACTGGACCCTTCACGATCTGCGCAGGACGCTCGCGACAAATTTCGGCAGGCGGCAGGTATTGCCACACGTCATCGAGCACATACTGAATCACAAGGCAGCGTCCCTGACAGACATAGGCGAAATCTACAATCTCTATACCTACGTCAAGGAGAAGCGCGAGGTGTTGCAGATGTGGTCAAATCACATCGAATGGCTGATCAAGCAGGCTTCGGAAATGGACGCTCTGGCGGCGTAGCTGCTGGCATGGGCGGAAGATGCGGCGCAACAATCATCAGAGCCTCATCGAATTGGAGATCATGCTTGACCAGCAAATGCGCGGCCAATGCTTCGATGGCCGACCTGTGATCGAGTACTAGCCGGGCCGTGCGATCTTCGATCCGCCCCCAATCGGGGCGGCGCGGCATCAGGAACCGCAACTCACCATAGATTCGCTTGGCATCCGCGTAGTCGCTGCTCCCCTCATTCTCGTCGGACGCATTCATCGCCATATCGAACGGGTCCAGATAGCCTTCGAATGCGGATTCTGCAAAAGGACCTGCCAGACACGTAACTATCTCCCGGATCGCACAATCGCGTTCCAAATATCGATCCATATCGTCCTCGAAAATCGGCTTTCGCTTCGAGGTGAATCCTTGCGCTGAATAAAAACCCGCGCCTTCGACAACACCACGGTAATCTCCGTCACCGGGGTCGGGGTAAATACTAACACTTGAGAAAGCAGGGAGTTTACGGTCGTCGTCGAACATCTGACGGTTCAAAACGATGGCGGCCACCGCGTGCCCGGCTTCGTGGTGCGCCACAAACGGGAGATATTGGGAGGCTACATTCATGCGGTGCGGCTCTCAGGTCTAGTTTGCTTTTGCGCATAGGACCGCAATCGTCGTGCCAACTGGGAAAATCGTTTCGGACAATGCGATCGCTCCGATAGCGTTGTGTCTCCTGTCTGACATTGTTGGGAAGTCGACACGCGCCCGTCGCAATGCGGTCGACCTTCCGCGCGAGTTGGGTGACCCGTGAAGGCGGCCGACCAGGACGATGTTGCGCTGATCGGCGACGAAGGCGCCGCCGGGCGAGATCGCGCATCAGGGGTTCGGTGACCGGCGTGTCGGCGAAGTCGAAGTCGTCGATGTCCTTGGCCAGCGGCAACTTGGCGACGGCGAACTGGTATTTGATGGAGCGGGCCTGCTTCTCCGATATCTCGGCCTGCAAGAGATCACCGACAATCCTGGGCGGCTCGTGCCGTCGCTTGATGGCGACGCCCATGATCTCGTCATAGGCGCTGCGCATTCCGTAGAGCTTCAGCGCTCCCATCAGTTCCAGTACCTCGGTGCGTTCCATGGCTGTTTGTCCTCCTGAGACTGTCATAGCTGGCGCAGTCGGCGACCGGCTCGTGAGCTAGGGTCAGGGCCTGGGGAATGGAAAGGATCGTGCCCGGCGCCGGATCGCGGCTGCGGGCCAGGATGTTGAGGATCACCGCCGCCGAACAGACGCCATGCTCGAGCGCTTCCTGGCAGGCGCTCTCGACCGCGCTCAATCCGTCGGTCAGAACGCAGGTGAGGATCGACACCATCTGCCGGTCGCCGTCATCGGCCGCCCCTAGCTTGCGGCGCACCTTCTCCATGGCTGATGGCAGAACCCATTCCCGGAAAGGCGCGCCGTTGCGCAGGCCGTTCGGTTTGCGGGCCATCACCGGCACGTAGTGCCAGGGATCGTAGACGACCTCGTTGCGGCCGAAAGAGCGTGCGTGCTCGCCGACGACCGCGCCATCCTGGCGGATGACGATGCGGTCGGCATAAGCATGGATCTCGACCGGCCGACCGACGGCACTCGACAGCACCGAGTATTTGTTGTTGTCGAAGCGCACCGTGCAGGTCTTCGACACCGACGCGGGAATGCAATGGTAGCCGTCGAAGCGACCGGCATAGGGAATGAAGCTGGCGCGTTCTTCTTCGAGTACGTCCCAGATCGTGCGCTCACCCTGTTCGGGATGCCGACGCGCCTTGGCATTAGGCAACGCATTTGTCGGCCAGCCAGCCGTTGAGATCCTCCAACGTCTTGAAGCGCAGCCTCGGTGTGAAGAAGCGCTCGCGCACCAGCCCGACCTGGTTCTCGACTTGCCCCTTCTCCCAGCCGGCCGCCGGTGTGCAGGCCTCCGGCTCGACAAGGTAATGCCCGCACATCTGCGCAAAGCGGCGGTTGTAGCGGCGATCCCTGCCGATGAAGATCGCGTCCACCGCCGTCTTCATGTTGTCGTAGATGCCGCGCGTGCAGGCGCCACGGAAGAAGGCGAACGCCCGGTCATGCGCGTCGAACACCATCTCCTGCGTCTCGCGCGGATAGGCCCTCACGAAGAACATGCGGCTGTGGCAGAGCCGCATGTGCGCGACCTTCACTGTCACCGTCACGCCGTCGAGCAGGACGATCTCGGTGACTCCAGTCGAACTGGTAGGCCTCGCCAGGTGCAAAACTCAGCGGAATGTAGGCCTCGGCCACGGCGCTGCCGCGATCCGCCGCCCAGCTCTGAGCATGCCGCCACCCCGAACTGTAGCTGCCGTCATAACCGAGGCCGCGAAGCTCCTCGAAAATACGGATCAGCGTCAGCCGCTCCCGCTGCGGCTTGGCCGCATTCGCCGACAGCAGCCGGTCCAGCGTCTCACGCCAGGCTCCCATGCGGGGATAGGGCTGGTGCTTGCGCTCGTAGCGGAACTCCGTCTCCTCAGAACGCAGGACCTTGCGCACCACCTTGCGCGAGATCTTCAGCTCGCCTTGCTCGACTTCCCCTGGACCAGCGACAGCCGACGTATCTTTGCAATCGTCTCCAAAACCAACATCCAAAACACAAATGCCTCCGATCAAGCCGGAGGCATCTTGATGACCCCATCGTTAAGGGGTCCCGTTTGGACGAAAAGCACCCCTTAAACAGGGTCCTCATTCCACGAAAAATCAATGCACTACCTGACGTCAATCCACAGCATTGGGCCGAAGCATGCCACGGGCTCATGCCGCGGAGAGCGGGAAGATATTCTTGAAAGAAGCGGTCTCCGACATCAATACCGACAGGATCGGCAGCTTTCTCACGTCACTTGAGGTCGAGCGTGGCAGTTGCGACCCGCAAATGCAAGGCTGGCGGCGATGCATACCTTGCGCGGTTCCTGATCTCGGAGCACCCCGAATATATGGATACGCTGCAACTGGTGGTGACACTTCCCTTCAAGAGGGCGCGCGGGTGGCACCTGTCGAATATCTCGAAGAGCCCGAAATCAAGAGCGTCCTGGCGCGTATCGACCGCCGCACGCCTTCTGGAGCGGGATTACGCGCTGTTCTCGCTGATGTTCAATACGGATGCACGAGTTCAGGAAATCCTGAATCTTCGAATTTGTGACCTTCGTCTGGTATCGCCCTGTCCCGCCGAGCAAAGGGGCTTTCTCAACGACCGCGGCACACCGCTGACCCGGTTCGGTGTTCGATACTTGCTGCGCAAACATGTTGATATGGCTGCGGGGGAAGGAACCACCCTGGCGGAAAAAAGCATCCATCACCGCTCTTTGCGGCACACGACGGCCATCCACCTTGTCAAGGCGGGTGTTGACATCGCCACCATCAGTCAATGGCTAGCCACTCGGGGCTGAACGTAACGTGCGCTACGCCCGGGCCGGTATCGATATGAAGCGGCAAGCGCTCGAACAAGTCTTTCCCCGACGTGATGTCATCGGCAAAAGATCAGACAATCATCGCTATGATGGCGGGATGTTACGCTGGCTGCAGCGCTTGTAGACGCTCAGTTATGTGGAGTTGTATCGTGGGAAGTCGCGCGTCTGTGGTAACCATTCGGCCAGGGCCGCGGTGACTATGATTTCGGGCGACGGTTTTCTGCGCTAGGTTTCGGCGGTGCGTGACCCGCAGCCCTGCGCTCGTCGACGATATGCCGAAGGTTGTCGATGCCGTCTTCGGTGAAGACAACGATAGGTTCGCTTAATTCGGATGCGGGATAGCCGTCGTAGGCGCTCAGGCAACCGTCTTCCGAGAACATCTCGATCGAGCAATCGCGCAAAAAGTCTTCGTCTTCTTCGAGCATCTCGGCCACATATTTGAGGGTGTAAAGAGCGGAGTTGCGATATCTCATCTGACGGCCTCGTTTATTTGTAGGCCCAGATCAGGCAGCCTTATCCGCTGCGGCCGTCAGAAGGCTCCAATTCCACGGGAGCAAGTCCTCGATCTGCGTGATCGGCGTGTCGGCGATGCAGGCGAGGACGTCGGCAAGCCATGCCTGCGGATCGATGCCGTTGAGCTTGGCGGTGTTGATCAGCGTCGCCATGAAGGCGGCCCGATCGGCACCTCGATCGGAGCCTGCAAATAGCCAAGCTTTCCTGCCCAGAGCAAAACCACGCAGCGCGCGTTCGGCCGCGTTGTTGGTGAGGCAAATCCGGCCATCGCCGAGGAAGGTCGTGAATCCTTCCCAGCGCTTCAGTCGATTGGCTCGGCGACCGGAGAGCTGCGCGACAGTCTTGCCCGCTCTGCCCGCATCCAGGCCTCAAGTTCGGTGGCGATAAGACGGCTTTCCTGCCGTCGTTGCAGACGTTCGTCGGAGACGAGTCCGTTGATGTCGCGCTCGATACCAAACAGGGCGTCGATGCGTTTGACCGCCTCGAGCGCGATCGGTGAGATCGGCGCGGCGTTCTTGCCACGCTTGGCATTGGCGGCGATGTCGGCAAGTACGAAGAACTTGCGGCGCGCATGCGCCCAGCACAGCGCCTGGGTCAGCGGACTGGGATCGCGGTCCACCTTGAACAGCGGATTGTAACTGCCATAGGCATCGGCCTGCAGAATGCCGGTGAAGTTCCTCAAATGACGCTCGGGATGCTCCTGCCGCCGATCGCGCGAAGCATAGTAGAGCGCCGCCGGTGGCGATTGCCCGCCGAACGGCCGGTCATCCCTGACATAGGTCCAGATGCGGCCTGTATCGGTCTTGCCCTTCGCCAGGATCGGCACGGTCGTGTCGTCGGCATGGAGACGATCAGCGGCAAGCACATGCGCCTCGATTAGCGCGTGCACCGGCTTCAGCGCCACGGCACAAGCGCCGACCTGGTCCGCAAGCGTCGACAGGCTGAGGTCGACGCCCTCGCGGGCATAGCGCTCGCTCTGCCGGTTCAGCGGTTGATGCTGGGCGAACTTCTCGAACAGGACCATCGCCAAAAGGTTCGGTCCGGCAAAGCCGCGCGGCGTCACATGGAAGGACGCCGGCGGCTGCGAGATCTTCTCGCATTCACGGCAGGTGAACTTCTCGCGCACGGTCTGGATCACCTTCCACTGGCGCGGGATCACCTCCAGCGTCTCGGTAATGTCCTCGCCAAGCTTGGCCAGCCTGCCCGAGCCGCAGCACGGGCAGTTCCGGGGTGCGGCGATGACCACGCGCTCACGTGGCAGATGGTCGGGAAAGGGCTTGCGCGACGGGCGCTTGCGCTCGAAAGCTCGGACTGTCGATGACCGCGCTGTCAGTTCCGCCGCCAATTCGTCCTGGCTGGCGTCGGCTTCCAACTCCTCAAGTTGCAATTCCATCTGTTGGAGAAGCCTGGCCTTGCGTTCGGAGCGGCTGCCATGGATCTCGCGCTTCAGCTTCTTTATCTCCAGCCTGAGCCGCGCGATCAGCACATCGGAGTGCGAGTTCAAGGCTTGCGCGCGAGCGGCGAGCGCTTGCGCCTCACGGCGGGCCGCACGCTCGGCGAGGATCATCGCGTGCGCACTGGCAAGGTCCCCGGGAAGCTGATCGGCCACACCGGTCATGGCGCGATGGAATCATATTCGCTCCCGCCAAGCCAGCGGTTTTGCTCATCCCGCCGAGCTCGGACGCCAGGTTTTTTGCGGCATCCGCCAGTCGATGCCTTCTAGCAAATAGCCGAGCTGCGCGGGCGTGATCACCACCGTGCCATCGGCCGATGGCCAGATGAACCGGCCACGCTCGAGCTTCTTCGTGAACAGGCAGGCACCCTGGCCGTCATGCCAGATCACCTTGATCAAGTCACCCTGCCGCCCGCGGAAACAGAACAGGTAACCGGTGTGCGGATCGCGCTTCAATGTCTTCTGCACCATCAGCGACAGGCCCGGGAAGCCCTTGCGCATATCGGTATAGCCAGTGGCGAGCCACACCTTAACGCCGCTCGGGATCGAGATCATCGCCGCTCCAGCACATCCAGGATCCGGCCGAGCGCCTCGCTATCGATATCACTCTCGACCCGCAGGCGGCGGGCGCCGCCAAGCTCGATCGACACCATGCTGCTCTTCTTGCGCGGTCTGGAGATCGGCGGTGGCTGCGCTGGCGATTGCGGCGCTGGCAGCGCCTCGACGACTTCCACGGCAAGGAGTTGCGGCACGGACGGCGCGGAGATCTGGCAGAGTTCCTTGCGCCACCGGAAAAGCTGGCTCACATGAATGCCAGCCGATCGCGCGGTCTCGGAAACACTAGCCCCAGGCTCAAACGTCGCCGCGACCAGCCGCTCCTTATCCTCCCGAGACCAGCGCCGGCGCCGCTCGACCGACGTGATCACTTCAATCTGATGCTTCGTCACAGGGCTACTCCTAGTGCTTGCACTAGGACTTGCAGCCTTCAGCCTACCTCAGCAAGACGGCCGTGACCGCGGGGATACCGTCTGTGGGCTCTTGCGGTGTCAGCTCCACATCTCTCCGCAGTGCACGTTGTCGCTGTCGAAGAGCCGTGTGTTCATGACTTCGTGCTGGCACGGCAAGGATTGTCCATATTGTGGGCGTCTTGCGCTTGCCGAGCTTGTCCGAAATCCAGCGCCGGATCAGGCGTGAACACTGTTGCGTAGTTCGTCAGCCAGAGCGCGGAGAACGTCGGCGCTCCCTTCCAGCGCCGTAAAAGCGTAGGGATTGAGGAACTGTCGGCCCCAGAACAGATTGCGATCTGTGCCGGATAGCGTAGCTTCCTCGCTGACACGCGGCCAATTCTTCGCAATGCATCGGAGCTGGCCTTCAACAATCGCAAGAGCTTCCGGCGCGCTGAGCAGGAAGTGATGCGCGGCTTCAAGGCAGGACGCGATCCGGCTCATGCGGTTATTGCCGCTGATGAGCATGGCCTGGCTGGCCTCCTGGCCACTGCGGGCCTGCGGACAAATATCGTAAGCAGGCGTGAGGGTGAGCTTAGCCCCGTCCCAGAATGCCGCATGGTTGCGGGCATGATCGTCGGTGTTGCCGCAAAGTATGTTGAAGACAATGCGGCTGAACAACTCGCGCAGAGTTTCCGACGGCGCGGTGAATCGGTGGCGAATGATCTCCGCCAAATCCTGGTAGCTGGCGTAACGCGCCATCATCTCATCGAGCGCGAGCATCGTCAGCGCTGAGACCATGGATTTGCGTTGCCAGCCGCCCATGACCTTGATCCGGTCGAATCGCTCGACGAGCAACACGTCCTTGCCTGCGGCGCGAACAAGCGAGACGGATGCCGCTCTGATGCCGCACAAGGCGGCAAGCCGCATGGCTATGAATTCTCCTTTGACGACGCTGTAAAGGTCGGCAGACGAGGAAAATTTCGCGACATGCTTGATGGCGTCGTCCTCGATCAGCGCCTTTGGCCTTGCGCCGCCGATCGAGCTGCCGTGATGCAGCGCCTGATCTAATTCGGGGGTGAGCGGAATACCTTTCTCTACCCGCTCCGCCGATTGGACAAGCTCTTCGAGAGTGGCATTGGCCAGTGCGCGCGGCTCGTAATTCGTGGGCGAAAACTGAAAATCGAGCGCGCCGATGCGGTCCGAGCCTGATTCCAGCAGGAACGTCAGTTCTGAAATATCGAGCCGCGCGATTTCATCGCCCTTCACACCGAATTTGCGGTTTAGGATAACCCGTCGTCCCCAGGCATCGGGGGCAGCATCGCGGATGCATCCCGGCATGGTTAGGCCAGGAAGCAAAGGCAATTCGCCTGCCTTCAGGGGCAGTTCCGGGAGATAAAGCGGGATCGCGCTGCCCAGTTCACGAAAGCTCCTGCCATAGTTGAAGCTGACGAGTCCGTCATGGGCATATAGCCGCCCGGCGACAACCGGCGCGGTCTCGCCCGGCAGCCAGACCCAGACATAGGCTTCGTCGTACTTGGGGACCTTAGAACTCATCGACGATCTGCTTGCCGGCCTTGTAGACGTGCTT